>JALYIB010000456.1 GCA_030775965.1 Acidobacteriota bacterium
GCCAACGCTAGATGCCGGTTCTTACCCGGCCCTTTCCGCAAGACCCGCCCCTGTCGCAACTTTATGCGAACCAGCATGAAACGATTCTTCCTATTAATAGTCTAACAGGCGGCCTGCGGCGGAGCTTTGATTGCACGATAAATCTAGGGGTTCCCCAACCGCTTCAACACAGTGATACATTAGTGACCGACAGAAAGCGCTCCGCTCGCGGTGCTTAGGGAAATTGGGTGGCCCTGCCGCTTGCACGGACGCACAGCCGACGAGGGGGGACGGGCGATGCGGCTTTATAGGATATTTGCCACCTTTGCCGTGGCGGCGATGGGTTTCGGAGGCGTCAACCTGGACGCCCAAAACCTGACCGGGGACGCCTGGAAGCTGGAAGCGAAGGGCGACGCGGCGGAGGCTCGCGAGCAGCTTCACAAAGCCGCCGAAGCTTCCACCAACGATCCGCTGGCTCTCGAAGACTACGCGGATTTTCTAGGTCAGCACCGCGATCCCGCGGCGCGCGACGCTTACGAAAAGCTTTGGCAGTTGCTGAACCGCAACGGCGCCAGCGCGGCGGAACGCGCCCAGGCCGCCCGCCGCTTGGCGGAGCTCGACCTGCTGGCCGGAGATCGCGCCAGCGCCGAAAAACATCTGGACGCCTTCCGCTCCGCCGGAGGCAACGGCCTGAGCCTGCCAACGGCCTCGGTCGCGCCGCCTTTTAACTACATCGAGATTACCGGCCCCCTGCGCTCCTTCGCGCGCATGGCCGCCATCTCGCCCGACATCGCGCTCGAAGACGTGATGGCCTCGCTCGCGCACAATATTACCTTGAACGGCTATTCGGCCACGCGCGCCAGCGAATCGCTGGAGCCCACTGAGTACCTGAAACTCGTCATCCGCTATCTATCGCAAGCGCGCGAGCTCGAAAAGCTGGCCGGCCCCGAAAAGATTCTGCATGTGGACATGTGCGAATCCGCCATCACCGGCGACCTGCTGCGTATCCTGGGCTACCGCATGCGCGGCGGCTGCGGCTCCGATGTCGCGCTGGAAACCGTGAACCCATCGCGCGCTTTCCTGACCATCGACTCCGGCTTCCCGCTGTCGGATCTTGAAGCCGCGCTGCGCACCAATCGTCCGTTCACTTTGGATTATCATCCAGCGCGCGTGCCCATCCTTTATGGACCCGAATACTGGCAGCCGGTGGTAGCGGGCCAGAAGCCCGTCGAGTTTATCGATTTTTTCCTGGGCGACCCCTCCCTCTGCCGCCTGTATACGGCCACCGCCGCGCTCGATCCCGATACCGCCGAGCAACTCCGCAAAGACCTGCCCGCCTCCAAAGCGAAAATCTATGCGCACGTGCTGGACTTCTTCGGCTCCATGTTCGAGCTGCGCGACGGCAAAGCGATCGTTCCCGGCGGCGCACGCTCTGAAAAAATGTGGGCGGAGCTGGCCGGCGTCGCGCCCGATAAAGGCGCAGCGTTTTTCGAACGCCTGATTGAGAAGGACGATGGCTGGCTCGCGTCCTATTACGATTCCCTCGCGCGCATCAACGGACCGGTGGAGGTTTACCTCACCGAACCCGAACGCCTCAAGCGCTTCTACCTGGCCATGCGCGGCAAAGTCACCAGCCCCGGTCCGGCCCGCCCCGTCTTCCGCGCCAATGCCGACTTGGTGCTGCTCACCACCCGCCTGCGCATGGATGCCGCCGGCAAGCCGCACCTGCCCGGCGGCCTGGACGTTTGGAAGAATCTGTTCGCTGGAAAAGCGCAGGCCAAGTATGACCAGCGCATTGCCAAAGCGGCCCCCGGCTGGAAGGATAGCGAAGAAGTCATTGAGGCCATGTTCGGCCTCTCGCGCAAGATTGTCGATAACGAGGCGCTGAAGATCTTCATGGTTCTTACCGATATCGAGCGCAATCGCGCGACCCCTCTCGATACCAACACCGTCGAGCGCCTAGTCCGCGATTTCAAGTCGCTGGGCGCGCAATATCCCTTGTTTGCGGAAGCGCCGTCGATTGCGGACGCGACCATCCTGGCGTATCTCGACGCGGCTCAACGAGTGACGCAGATTCGCGACATCGCCCTGCGCGCCGACGCCGCCGGCACCCTGCAGGCCCTGGCCGGATTCTGGCAAGTGTTCGTGCGCCAGCGCAGCATTCCGCCCTCCCAAGCCGATAGCTCGTTCAGCGCCTTGTTACAGGGCTTCGCAAAAGTGCAGAGCGAGCGAGACGTGTTCGACGCCGGACAAAAAGGCATCGCCACGCTGCTCGCGGCCGCCGGCGCCCCCAGCACTGGTTCTCCTCAGGATCACATCATGGATCTGCTGGCCGGTACGAAGGCTGGCGACGGGGCGCTCTCTGAGGCTCACACCCAGATGATCCAGGACATGACGCGCGTTTTCGAAGCCCAGCGTTTGGTTTCGCTCGACACCATCTTCACTCTGGCCGATCGCCTGGAAGCCGCCGCCGCGGGCCAGAAGCCGGACAGCGCCACGCTAGCGCGCTTGGCCGGACGCATCGCGGAAATTCAATTGCCGCGCACGGCGCTAAACTCGCGCGACCGGACCGATCAGTCCGCCGGTTACTGGACCGACAAGCACCTCGATACCGAGCGCAAATTAAATCTGCGCGCCGCCATCGACAAGGCCGGCAGCGATCCCCAGAAACTGCGCGACGCACGCGCGGCGCTCACGCCCGTCCTGCGCGACACCTTGGTGGGACTCAACTATGTGCACTACGCCCCGCCCGGAGCGCAGGTATTATTCACCAATCCAGCCTTCGTGCGCAACCACGATTTCTACGGCAGTCCCGATCATCCGCGCACCTGGCTTGCCACCGAGGTGGTGGGCAGCGGTTGGCCCAGCAACGCCGGCGGCCGCCTGGTGGGCTCTCTCATCGCGCTGCCCTACGCGCTGGCCGACGCGGAACAGAACTTTCTGATTCCCTCTCGCGAACAAGCGCTCATCTGGGGCGACCTGGTTCCACAGATGATTTTGACCGCTGTGATTCCGCGCTGGTGGAACGTCACCCCCACGCAGTTGCATTGGGTGGGCCTGAACATGGCGTATGCCGAATCCACGCTCGCCCAATCGTCGTTGAACGCGGCCCAGCGCCAGCGCGTCGTCGCCGTGCTGGATCGCTATGTCCCGCCCTCGCGCCTCAAAAAAATCGAGCGCCTCCTGGCCGACGGCGACGTCCGCCGTGCCGCTGAAAACGTAGTCCCCTCCGAAATGTATTGGGTCGCTCGCGAGCTGTCGCCGAATGATCATGACTCGGCGCTGGCCGAAGACCTGCGCAAGCTCGCTGCCGAAGCTCCCGAAGAGCTCGACCCGCGCACCATCTCGCACGCGTTTGGCACCCCCAAGCCGCTGCTTTCTACTTCGTATGAGCCGGCGCTGCTTAACCTGCGCACATTCCCCACGCTGATGGGATATTCCAGCCGCATTCTGGCCGAAAGTTGGGAATCGAACCTGTTGTTCTACGCCGCGCTGGCCGACGAGCTCCACATGCGCCCGGCCGAGCTGAACCTGCGCGTGCCCGAATGGACCCAGCAAACGGTGGAACGAATCTTCGCCACGCATCTTGAAGACTGGCCGGCGCTCTTGCGCTCGCTGCGTCTGGTAGGCGACGACGTGCGCCAAAAAGCGCGCAAACAGATGGTTGCACAAAATCAAAAGACGGAATAGCGGATCGCAATTGAGCGGATTGGATTAGGGGGATCGCAAAGTGTTTCGCCGACTTGGCCTCATCTTCGTGTTAGTAATGTTAGCGCTGGCGCAGGACCGTCCCACCTTTCGCGTCAAAGTGGACTTGGTGGTGCTCTCGTTCACCATCACCGATAACAAAGGCCACTACATCAACGGCCTGCAACCCAAGGATTTTCGCATCCTTGAAGACGGTATCCCGCAAAAGCTTTCGAGCTTCGCCGAAGGCAACAAGCCCCCGCTCGAAGTCCAGGCCGACGGCTCCACGCGACCCATGCAGATTACCGACCCGGTGAAAGTGGAAGGCCGTCCCGACTCGGTCGTCGGCACCAACGTCTTCGTGCTCTTCGATACCAGCAATTACATGTACCGCGGCTTCGTCTACGCCTCCGACGCCATCGCGGACTTCGTGCGCGGTTTGGACCGCGCCGATTCCGTGGCCGTCTACACCTATAGCCGCAACCTCACCCGCGCCGCCTCCCTCACCAAGGAGCGCAACGACGCCGTTTCGGGCTTACGCAACGCCGTAGCCGGCGACGATTCGGCGCTTTACAACTCCCTCCTGCTCACCCTGCGCGACGCCGCCCGCGTCCCCGGACGTAAAGTGGTGATCGTGTTTTCAAACGGCCCCGATAACGCCAGCATGGTGGCCCCCGACGACGTACGCGCCGTTGCCGAAGACGAAGGCATTCCCATCTACGTGATCTCCACCAACGAGGTCACCAAGGACCCCGTGTCTTCGAACGTGTTCAAGCGCATCTCCAACGGCACCGGCGGTAAATCCTATTTCGCGAAAACCTGGCAGAAGCAAGTGGAAGCTTTCGAAGCCATCCGCGAGGATCTGGGCAATTCCTATACGGTGACGTATTATCCGCAGACCAACCCCAATGAAGGCTTCCGCAAGGTGTCGGTGGAAATATTGTCCGACATCGGCAAGAAATATCGCGTGCAAGCCCGGCCCGGCTACCGCCCGCACGGCGGATTCTGACGTCTACGCCGGTGTAGTCAGCGCTTTCCCTTTTTCCGGGTGCATGCTCGAAGAGCCCGCGCCAGCACAGAACCCGCGCCGCCCCGCACAACTCCGCGATTCATCAGCCCCTCTTAATACAGCGTCGCCGGCACCCGCTGTTTGGCTTCTTCATCGAAAGCCTTCGCGTCCACCAACCCGCAGGTGTGTTTAGCCATCACCGTGCCCATACTGGGCAGCGCTCCCGGCGCGGCATGCTTCGCGGGATTCCACAGGTCAGACCGCACCAACGCCCGGCTGCACTGAATATAGGCCTCCTTCACCTTCACCACAATCACCGTGCGCGGCGCTTGTCCCTGCATGACAAATTGTTCCGTCAGCGCCGGATCGCGGCTGATCGCCGCCTCGCCATTCACCCGGAAACTTTCGTTGACGCCCGGAATCAGAAACAGCAGTCCCACCGCCGGATTCTTCACCAGATTCCGCAGCGAATCCAGACGATTATTGCCGCGCCGGTCGGGGATCAGCAGCGTATGGTCATCGGCCACCTTGACGAATCCCGGCACGTCGCCGCGCGGCGAGGTGTCCGCCATCCCGCTCTGCGTCCCCACAATCACCATCGGCGACGCCGCAATGAAAGCGCGGCAGTGCTCGTCCAGGTGATCTATTTGCTTACGAACGGAGCGCTCCTGTGCCGGCGGATACAGCGCTGCTAACTCCGCTTCATCGCAAATCAACTGATTGGCATCGATCTCCATGGTTACCCTCCCCTCCCTTGCGCAAGCGCCCCTCTACGCTCGGACTGCTCTTCAACAATGGTGGGCGGCACGCTGCCGACGCCGAAAGCATGGTGCGCGGCCGATTCATCGCCGCAAAGGCAATCGTGATCGTCTTCAGGGCCTTCATCTCCTGCCCGCATTCCGCCATCCCGCGCGCCACCGCAAGGAACTGCCGCAGGAACTCTTCCCGGAAGGTGACGGGCTCTGGCATCGACACTCCCATGCTACTCCCTCCGCCACCGGCCTTAGACGAGCCGCGTGGGATACTGAAAAGTATCGCCACCGAAACACAAAAACGATTGATTGTTGCCATTGACGGTCCTGCGGGCGCCGGCAAAAGCACCATCGCGCGCGCCATCGCCCAGCGCCTCGGCTTCACTTATATCGATAGCGGAGCTATGTACCGCGCCGTCGCGCTGTGGGCCATGCGCGTCGGCGTCGATCTCGACGACCTCCATCGCCTGGAGCAACTCGCCAAGGAAGCGCGCATCGAGTTCTCCGCCGGCGACACCATGGTTCGCTTGAACGGGGAAGACGTCACCGCAGCCATCCGCGAGCCGCGCGTCAGCGAAGCCGCGTCGAAAGTTTCCCTGGCCCCCGGCGTGCGCCGTGCCATGCGCGAAGAGCAGCGCCGTATCGGCGCTACCCATTCCGTGGTCATGGAAGGCCGCGACATCGGCACCGTCGTGTTCCCCGACGCGCAAGTGAAAATCTACCTGGACGCCGCTCCCGAAATACGCGCCGTGCGCCGCGCCAGCGAGACCGGCGCCGCCGTCGCGGAGATCGCCCAGGAAATCGCCGAGCGCGACCATCGCGACCGCACCCGCGCCGAAGCCCCGCTCACGCAGGCGCCCGACGCCGAATATCTCGACACCACTCGCCTCTCCCCCGGCGAAGTAGAAGAAGCGATTTTGAAACTGGTGCGCGAACGCACCTCCAATGGAAAGGGACATCATTGAATAGCCGTAGTCATCTTCTCGTGATGAAGTTCGGAGGAACCAGCATGGGCTCCGCCGAACGCATCGACGTGGCCGCGCGCCTCACCACTGAGCAGCTCCAGCATCGCCCCGTGGCCATCGTAGTGTCGGCCATGTCGAAAGTCACTGACCTCTTGCTCGACACTCTCCGCAAAGCCGAGGCGGGCGATGAACCGGGTCTGGACGCCAACATTCAAACGTTGACAGACCGCCATCTCGCCTGCTGCCACGAATTGCTGCCCGAGGGTTTCCAGGAAACCGCGCTCGCCGGCGTGCGCGGATTGATCGCCGAATTCTCGCGCATCGCCAAAGGCATTCTGCTGCTGGGCGAGCGTCCGCTGTCCGCGGTTGACCGCGCCATCGCCATCGGCGAACGGCTCTCCGCGCTGCTGCTGGCCGCCTACCTCGAGTCGCAAGGAACCCGCGCATCTGCCGTGAACGCGGCGCAAGTGATCGCTACCGACGACGTCTTCGGCAATGCCACCCCACTCATGGACGAAACCCGCGCAAAAGCCACGGCAGTGTTGGGCCCGCTGCTTGACCAACGCGTGGTCCCCGTCATCACCGGCTTCAACGCCGCCACCCTCGATGGCCGCCCCACCACGCTTGGCCGCGGCGGCTCGGATTTCTCAGCCGCCATCCTCGCGGCATCGCTCGACGCCGCGGAACTGTGGATCTGGACCGACGTCGATGGCATCATGACCGGCGATCCGCGCCTGATTGCCGATGCCCGCGTGCTCGACGAGATCACCTACAGCGAAGCCGCCGAGTTAGCGTATGCCGGCGCCAAGGTGCTCCATCCCCGTACCCTGGCGCCCTTGATCGAACGCCAGATTCCCGTGTGGAGCAAAAACAGTTTTGCCCCGCAAAAAGCCGGCACGCGCATCGTCGCGCAACTCGGCCGTGAAGTCGCCGGCGGCCCGCACGCCGTGACCTCCATGACCGAAGTAGCGCTGGTCGCCATTGAGCCCGCCAGCGCCGGAGTCAGCGGTACGCGCCTGATGGCGGAAGCGCTCGAAGCCCTGGAAGCCGCCGGCGTGGAGCTTCTCGCGATCACCAGCTCCAGCTATCGCCAAAGCTTCTGTTTCCTGGTCCGCCAGTCCGAACTGAAAGCCGCGCTTGAGCACATGGAAGAAACCTTCGCGCTCGAACTCACGCATGGCTACGTGAAGCCCATCCAGGTGGATTCCAACGTCGGCCTGATCGCCGTAGTCGGCGAAGGCATGCGCGGCACCCCCGGTTTAGCCGGCCGCATTTTCACTGCCATTTCGCGGCACAACATCAACATCATTGCCATCGCGCAGGGCTCCAGTGAATTAACTATTGCGATTGTCGTGCGCCGCGAAGGCCTGGAGCGCGCGGTTCGCGCGGTCCATGAGGAATGCGGCTTGGGCTGCCTGGTGACTTAAGCGAAAGGCTTTTTTTCTCCGGTAACGGTCGCAAAGCCTCCGCCCAATTCAGCTGATTTAACAGCGCGCGCGACGTGCGGCAACGGTACTTACAGCCATTTAGGAAGGTTCCCCGAGCCTGGAGTACAATAAATATCAGGCGGTTTTTGCCCCCCGTAGGAGTTTCACAAACCATGTTCAATTTGTTTCGCAGCAGCGCCAAGTTCACCAAGTATATGTTGGGAGGCTTGCTGCTCATCGTGGCCGCGTCCATGGTCACGTACCTGATCCCCAGCACCGGGCTGACCAGCGCGTCCACTACCGGCGCCGACAACGTCCTGGCCGAAGTGGGCAACTCCACCATCACGGCTGACGACGCCAAGCTGGCCGCGGACCGCCTGGTTCAGGGCGGCCAGTTGCCGCGCGACGCCGTCGAAGTCTATCTGCCGCAATTGGTGGATCAAATGGTGCAGGATCGCGCCGCCACCTACGCTTTCGAAAAGCTGGGCCTCACGGTTACCGACGAAGAAGTGCTCACCGGCCTGATGTCGGTCTTTCCGCAATTTTTCAAGGACGGAAAACTAGTGGCGCCGGATCAATTAGAGCAGGCGTTGCAGACCCAGCAGGGCCTCACCCTCGCCGGCGGCGTCGACATGATGCGCCAGCAGTTGTTGCTGCGTAAGGTGCAGAACATGGCCATGGCGAGCGTGGTAGTCACGCAAACCGAGATAGACCAGGCCTTGACGAAGAAGCATCAGACCGCGAAGATCGAGTACATCGCCTTTCCGCCCGCCAAATTCCGCGACCAGGTGAAACCCACTCCCGAAGTGTTGCAGCAGAGCTTTCAGCGCGACCGCGCCCTGTACTCGGTTCCCGAAAAGCGTTCCTTCCAAGTGCTGGTGGCGGATCAGGCCAAGATGGCCCAGAGCATGACCGTGAGCGACGCTCAACTGCGCGCCGCCTACGCCTCCTCCATGGACAGCTTCCGCACGCCCGAGCGCGCCAAAGTGCGCCATATTTTGCTGATGACGCAAGGCAAGACCGACGCCGAAAAGAAAGCCGCTCTGACGAAAGCCGAAGATCTCTTGAAACAGGTGAAGGCCGGCGCCGACTTCGCCGAGCTCGCCAAGAAGAATTCGCAGGACCCCGGCTCCGCCCAGAACGGCGGAGACTTGGGCTTCATCGTGCGCGGCCAGACCGTAGCGCCCTTCGAGAAGTTTGCCTTTTCCGCCAAGCCCAATGACATCAGCGATCTGGTCACCACCGAGTATGGCTATCACATCATTCAGGTGCAAGCCAAGGAACCGGCCCGCGTGAAACCTTTCGAGGAAGTGAAGGACAGCATCGCCGAGCAACTCAAGAAGCAGGGCGTGAATGAAAAGATGCAGTCAACCGTCGATCAGGCCCGCGCCGCGCTGCTCAAAAACCCGGGCTCGGCCGCGGACGTCGCCAAGCAGTTCGACCTCGACGTGATCGCGGTAAAAGACGCCAAAGTGGGCGAGCCAATTCCCTCCCTCGGCCCCGCTCCGGAGGTCGCCGCGGCCCTCGCTGCCATGAAGCCCAACGACGTCTCCGACTCCCTGCTGATCGCGGGAAACAAAATCGCCCTGGTCGTGCTCAATCGGAAAATCCCGCCCACGGCCGCGCAATTCAGCGACGTCGAGGCGCAGGTCCGTGACCGCTACGTCACCAACCAATCCATCTCTCTGGCCAACCAAGCCGCCCTCAAAGCCGCCGATCAAGTTCACGCCGGCGCGGATCTCGAAACCATCGCCAAGAACCTCAAGATGGATCTGGTCAAGTCCGCCGATTTCACCGCCAACGATTCCATCGAAGGGCTAGGCAACGCCGTGGTGCTGCCGCAAGCTTTCACCAAACCGGTGGGCTCCACCAACGGCCCGCAATCGATCGAAGGACGCAACATCATCTACAAAATTCTGGACCGCGGCACGCCCGATCCGAAAAATTATTCCAATGAGCGCGATTCGGCCTTGCAGGAGTTGAAGCAGGCGAAAGCCCGCGTCATGTACGGCCTGTTCCAGGACAGCCTGCTGGAACAAGTGCGCAAGGACGGCAAATTGAAAGTCCACCAAGCCGCCATCCAGCAACTGGCGGCTTCCTATCATCCTTCGCGCTAGGAACGAGCCGGCGCCCCTGTGCATTACGTTCTCGATGTTTGGCGCAGCCTTACCGATCCGGATCGGTTGATCCACCTGTTGACGCAGGTCTTGACAGGCTGGCTCGGCTACGGCCTGCTGGCCTTCGTCGTCTTTGCCGAAACCGGGTTGCTGGTGGGCCTGTTCCTCCCCGGCGATTCACTGCTCTTTACCGTCGGAGTAGTTTGCGGCGCCGGCCATTTGGACATCGTTAAGATCACCGCCCTGCTGGTGATCGCGTCGATCGCCGGAGACCAGAGCGGTTATTTCCTGGGCCGCCGCACCGGCCCCGCCATCTTCTCGCGCAAGGATTCGCGCGTGTTCAAGCAGGAATACGTCGTCCGCACCCAGGCCTTCTACGCCAAGCACGGCGGCAAGACTTTGATCTACGCGAAGTTCGCCCCCATCGTCCGCACCTTCGCGCCCTTCATGGCCGGCGTGGGACGCATGCCCTATGCGCGCTTCCTTTCCTTCAATGTTTTCGGCGGCCTGGGCTGGGTGCTCTCCATGACCCTGGCTGGCTACTATCTCGGCGGCGTCCCCTTAATTCGCAGGAACTTCGAAAAAGTAGTGCTCCTGATCGTGTTTGTGAGCCTGCTGCCGCTCCTCATCCACTACCTGCAATCGCGGCGCTCTACCGCAACGGCACGCTAAGGCTCTCGATCGCGCGCAGCACCACGGCATCGCGCTGCATCTCAATCTCATCGCCTTTTTCAACGCCGAATTTCAGATTGACGATCTCCTGCTTTAGTTTGCTCTGGATCAGAT
>JALYIB010000457.1 GCA_030775965.1 Acidobacteriota bacterium
CCAATCGAGTTAGCGACTATCTGGGCATTCCAGTGACGCCAGAGCAAGTTCAAGACAGCCTCACCAAACTGGGTTACGAATTTTCGAAGAAGAGCATTCTGGTTCCCACGCGGCGCGTGGATGCCACCGATCCCGTGGTGCTGATCGAGGATGTGGCGCGAGTGATCGGCTATGAAGCAATCGCGGCTGCGCCCAGTGCGGAGACGCCGACGGCGGGGGCCAGTACGCAACTGGACGCGGCGCGGCAGACGGTTCGAGGGATATTGGCGGGCAACGGGTTTCTGGAATTGCGCGGGGTGCCGCTCGAACCGCTGGAAGGCGAGGCGCAGTATTCGCAGCTGGCTGGCGATTCGGTGGTGCTGCAGAATCCGCTGAACACGGACCTGGCGCGGCTGCGGCGGTCTTTGGTGCCGTTTCTGGTGAAGACGGCGGCGCTGAATGCGCGGCGGCGGGCTACTACTTTTCGCTATTTCGAAATCGACAAGATTTTTTCGCGGCCGGCGCAGGAACCGGTCGAGCATTGGGCGCTGGGGGTTTTGATGGGCGGGGCGGCCAACGACGCGGATTGGTCGACGCGGCGCGAGACGGACTTCTTCGACCTGAAGGGCGTGGTGGAGTCGGTGCTCGAAACGTTGCGGGTCACGGGCGCGTCGTTTGAGGCTACGACGGTCGAAGGATACGCTCCCGGCACGGCGGCGCGGGTGGTGATCGGCGGCGAGTCCGCGGGCGTGATCGGGCAGGTTGGGCCTGAGTTGCTGGCAGCGCATCGAATTCAGGCGGCGGTGTTCGCTGCGGAATTATTTCTGGGGAAACTGGTGGCGGCGCAAAGCCCTACGGCGGTATATGAAATGTTGGCGCGCTTCCCTGGGGTTTATCGCGACCTATCCTTCGTGGTGAAGAAAGACGTGGGCTACAGCGCAATCGAGCAAGCGATCCGCGCGGCGGCGGGACCTTACCTTGAAAGCGTGGATTGCATCGACGTATTCGCGGGCAAGAGCATCGAGAAAGACAGCCGCAGCATGGCGGTGTCGATGGCATTTCGCGCGGCGGACCGCACGCTTTCCTCGGAAGAAGTGGCCGGGGCTGTCGAGCAGGTGATCGCCAGGCTGGCGCAGAGCTTGGGCGCGGAGCTGCGCAGCCAGTAATAATAGAAACAGCAAGTATGCAGGAAAGTTCTCCCCTGACACCCTCCCGCCGGATTTTCGTAGCGGGACATCGCGGGCCGGTGGGCGCGGCGATTGTGCGGCGCCTGGAGAAGAGCGGGTATCTAAACCTGATCCTGGCTTCGCGCGACGATCTGGATCTGCGCGATCAGGCGGCGGTCTCACGGTTCTTCGCGCGGCAACTTCCGGAGTTTGTGTTTCTGTCGGCGTCGAGGGTGGGCGGGATTCTGGCGAAGTCCACGCGTCCGGCGGAATTTTTATACGACAATCTGGCGATTCAGAGCAATGTGATTCACGCGGCGTGGCAAAATGGCGCGCAGAAGCTGGTGTTTCTGGGATCGTCGAGCCTGTATCCGCAACTGGCTCCGCAGCCGATCAAGGAAGAATATTTACTGACGTCGCCGCTCGAACCGGCGAGTGAAGCCTACGCCATTGCCAAGATTGCCGGGCTGAAACTGGCAGCGGCGTATCGCGAGCAATACGGATTTCCGGCTATCAGTTTGATGCCGGCGAATCTTTATGGGCCGGGCGATAACTTCGATCTGGAATCGGCGCACGTCGTGCCGGCGCTGATCCGGCGTTTTCACGAAGCGAAGATCTGGAGATCTTCGTCGGTGCTGTTGTGGGGCACCGGGACGCCGCGGCGGGAATTTTTGCACGTGGACGATCTGGCGGCGGCCGCGTGCCTGGTGATGGAAAATTACGCGGGCGGCGAGCCGCTGGGTAACGTGCTGAACGTCGGCGGCGGCGAGGAGCTATCGATCGCGGAGCTGGCGGTGTTGATTGCGGACGTTGTGGGCTACGGCGGGAACATTCGTTTCGACTGCTGGCATCCCAACGGCGCGCCGCGCAAGCTGTTGGATTCCTCGCGGATGCAGGGGCTGGGCTGGAGCGCGCGCATCGGGCTCAAAGAGGGCATCGCGTCGACTTACGAATGGTACTGCGCGAACGCGGCCTCGACTGTGGCAGTATGAAACTTCATGCCTGATGCCAATCGCCATGCTCGCCTGCTGGGCGTTTTAAAAACAATTACTGCGCAGCCGCTTCCCGCCGACGACGATGAGTCGTTATTCGAGAGCGGGCTGCTGGATTCCTTCGCGCTGCCGGATCTGGTGAGCGCGCTGGAGCAGGAGTTCTCGATCAAAGTGCCGGACCGGGATTTGAATCCGCGCAAATTCGATTCGGTCTCGCGCATGGAGACTTATCTCGAAGACCACGGGGCTTAGGCTCGACGGCATGCCGGCGTTTCTTGATGCTTTCGGAATGCACGTGCCGGAGCGCGTGGTTACCAACGAAGAAATGGCCGGGCGCATTGGGCGAACGGCGGAGTGGATCGAGGGCGCCACCGGCATTCGTGAGCGGCGCTGGGCGGATGCGGCAACCGGTGTTGCGGAGCTGGCGGTGGCCGCGGCGCGAGATTGCCTGGGGAGGGCGGGAGTGGAAGCATCCGCGCTGGGGCTGATCATCGTCGCCAGCGGCAGTGCGCGGCCGGGATTTCCTGGGCCGGCGGCGGAGGTGGCGCTGCAACTGGGGCTGGAATCCACACCGGCGCTGGATGTGCCCATGGCCAGTGCCGGCAGCTTGTTCGGGATGGCGATGGCGGCGCAGATGGCCTCCCGGTTTGGCGACGTGCTGGTGATCGGCGCGGAAAAAATGTCGGCGGTGATTGAAGCGGGGCCGCTCGACGCGAACACGGCAATGCTTTTCGGCGATGGCGCGGGGGCGGCGTTGGTGAGTGCGCGTCGCGGGCGCTGGGAAATTTTGGATGCGGTGCTGCATACGGATGGGCAGTATCGCGATTCGCTGGCGTTCGATTGGTCAGGAGCGTTGCGGATGAACGGGCTGTCGGTGATCTTGCAGGCGGCGCGGAAGCTGCCGTCGTCGATCGAGGAAGTGCTGGGGAGGCAGAAGATGAACGCTGCCGACGTTGCGATTTTTCTGCTGCATCAGGCGAATCAGAATCTGCTGCTGCGGGTTGCGAAATCGCTGGGGGCGCCGGCGGAGCGGGTGTACTCGAATGTGGCGCGCTACGGGAACACATCGTCGGCTTCGATGCTGATTGCGGCGGCGGAATGGTCGCGGGAAAGCAGGACGGCGGGACCGGTGGTGTTTTCGGCGTTCGGGGCTGGGTTTCACTGGGGTGCCCTATTGGCAATTCCCGTTACGGAACAATAAAGAGGCTCCGTCCCGCTCCGTCCCTATTTGTCCTATTTGTCCTATTTGTCCTATTTGTCCTATTTATCGTCAATCTTGGGCTGCGCGCACGCGTTGTTCGGGAGTGCGCGATTGGGCTACCAGATTGGTGGCGCGCAGCAGGGATTCGAAGGTGCCGGCGTCGGTCCACCAGCCGTCGACGAAGGAGTAGGTCATGCTGCCGTCGCGAATGTAGGCGTTGTTGACGTCGGTGATTTCGAGTTCGCCGCGGCCGCTGGGGATCAGCTTCTTTACTTTTTCGAACACCGATCCGTCATACATATAAATGCCGGTGACGGCGTAGTTCGACTTGGGTTTTTTGGGCTTTTCCTCGATGCTGAGGATGCGCGGGCCGTCCATCTCGGCTACGCCAAAGCGTTCGGCGTCGGGAACTTCTTTCAGAAGAATGCGCGCGCCGGCGGATTGTTTTTCGAACGCGCGGGCCATTTCGGCGATGGGTTTTTCCAGGATGTTATCGCCCAGGATCACGCAGATTTTGTCGCCGTCGGCGAAGTGTTCGGCCAGCGCGAGAGCGTCGGCGATGCCGCCTTCGCCTTCCTGGTAGGCGTAGTTCAAATGCTTGAGTCCGAATTCCTTGCCGTTGGCGAGCAGGCGCAGGAAGTCTCCGGAGTTGCGGCCGCCGGTGACCAGCAGGATGTCTTGAATCCCGGCGTCGACCAGGGTCTGGATGGGATAGAAGATCATCGGCTTATCGTAGATCGGCAGCAGATGTTTGTTGGTGATTTTGGTGAGGGGGAAGAGGCGGCTTCCGGTGCCTCCCGCCAATACGATGCCTTTCATGTGCGCTGGTTCCTTTCCTCTAAGAGGCTTTCGCTTTCGCGGTACCGTCGGCGCGGTGAATTTCCTGAAGGCTCCATACACGCACCGGATCGCGGCGGCGCGAGACGATGGCTTCGACGGAGGCGCGCGCGCCGCTCATGGTGGTGATGCACGGGACGCGGTAGGTGACGGCATTTTTGCGGATGGCTTTTTCATCGCTGAAGGCGTGGGCGCCGCTGGTGCCAGTGTAAATAATGAGGTCGATGGAACCGGCCTTGAGAAGATCGACCGCGTTGGGACGGCCTTCGTTTACTTTGAACACGGTTTTCGAGGGCACTCCGGAAGCCCGGATCTCTTCGGCGGTGCCGCGCGTGGCGGTGACTTCAAAGCCCAGTTCGTGGAAGCGCTTGGCGAGCGCGATGGCGACGGGTTTATCGCGATCGTTGACGCTGATGAATACGCGGCCTTTGTCGGGCAGCGGCGTTCCGGCGCCCAATTGGGCTTTGGCGAAGGCTTCGCCGAAGTTCTCGCCGACGCCCATGACTTCGCCGGTGGAGCGCATTTCCGGGCCCAGCGTGGGGTCGACGCCGGGGAATTTGTTGAAGGGGAAAACCGGGGACTTCACAAAATATTGGGGGACGGTGAGCACGCCGGTGGCGTCGGTGAAATCGGCAATGGTCTTGCCCAGCATGACGCCGACCGCGATGCGGGGGACTGCGACGCCGGTGGCTTTACTAACGTAGGGGACGGTGCGCGAGGCGCGGGGGTTTACTTCAAGCACGTACACTTTGCCGTCTTTGACGGCGTACTGCACGTTCATCAAGCCGATGACGGTGAGGGCGCGGGCCAGTTTCTCGGTGTAGGTTTTAATGGTGGCTAGCGTTTCGGGCGCGAGCGAGGTGGCGGGGAGCACGCAACTGGAATCGCCGGAGTGCACGCCGGCTTCTTCGATGTGCTCCATAATGCCGGCGATCAGGACGGCGCCGGTAGAGTCGGCGATGGCGTCGACGTCGACTTCGGTGGCGTCTTCTAGGAAACGGTCGATCAGCACGGGGCGGCTTTGGGAGAAAGTCACGGCCTCCTGCATGTAGCGGCGGACAGTGTCTTCGTCGTAGGCGATCACCATGGCGCGGCCGCCGAGCACGTAGCTGGGGCGCACCAGCACGGGGAAGCCGATGGAGCGAGCCACCGCGCAGGCCTCTTCCGGGCTGGTTGCGGAACCGTTGGCGGGCGATGGAATTTTTAAGTCATCGAGGAGTTTGCCGAACAGATTACGGTCTTCAGCCAAGTCGATGTTGGTGGGATCGGTGCCGATGATGGGAATGCCGGCGGCTTTGAGCGGCAGCGCCAAAGTCAGCGGCGTCTGACCGCCGAATTGGACGATCACGCCGTCGGGCTTTTCGGTGTCGCAGATGTTCAGCACTTCTTCGAGGGTGAGAGGCTCGAAGTAAAGGCGGTCACTGGTGTCGTAATCGGTAGAGACGGTCTCAGGGTTGCAGTTGACCATGATCGACTCGACGCCGAATTCCTGGAGCGCGAAAGACGCGTGGCAGCAGCAGTAATCGAACTCGATTCCCTGCCCGATGCGATTGGGGCCGCTGCCCAGGATCATGACTTTCTTGCGCGAGGACACGTTGGCTTCGCATTCGGATTCGTAGCTTGAATACAGATACGGGGTGAAGCTTTCAAATTCGGCGGCGCAGGTGTCGACGCGGTTGAACACGGCTTTGACCCCGAGCTCTTTGCGGCGGGCGCGCACTTCTAGCGGCGGGACGTTCCAGGAGCGGGCTAGAAAGCTGTCGGAGATGCCATCGCGCTTGGCGGTTAAGAATTGTTGGCGTGTGGCGGTCCCTAGCGAGCCCTTGGCGAGGGTCATTTCGAGGTCCACCATCTCGCACAACTGGCGCAGGAACCAGGGATCGATGGAGGTCAGCTCGTGCACTTGCGCTTCGCTGTAACCTTGCTCGAAGGCGAAGCGAATGTAACCCAGGCGATCGGGATTGGGGGTGATCAGGCGCGCTTCTATTAAGTGCTCCTGATATTTTGTGGCGCCGTCGGCTTTGCCGGTTTCGAGGCTCCTCATGCCTTTGCCGAGGGCTTGTTTGAAGGTGCGGCCGATGGCCATTACTTCGCCGACGCTCTTCATCTGCGTGCCGAGGACGGGCTCGGCTCCAGGAAATTTCTCGAACTGCCAGCGGGGGATTTTCGCGACAACGTAATCGATGGTGGGTTCGAAACAGGCAGGCGTCAGGCGGGTGATGTCGTTTTTGATTTCGTCGAGGCGGTAGCCGACGGCGAGTTTCGCGGCGATTTTGGCGATGGGGAATCCGGTGGCTTTGGACGCGAGCGCGGAGCTGCGCGAGACGCGCGGGTTCATTTCGACGATGACCATGCGTCCGGTTTTGGGATCGATGGCGAACTGGACGTTGGAGCCGCCGGTGTCGACGCCGATTTCGCGCAGGCAGGCCAAGGCGGCGTCGCGCATCATTTGATACTCGCGGTCCGTCAGCGTTTGCGCGGGGGCTACGGTGATGGAATCGCCGGTGTGCACGCCCATGGGATCGAAGTTTTCAATGGAGCAGACGATGATGGCGTTGTCGGCTTGATCGCGCATCACTTCGAGCTCGAATTCTTTCCAGCCGAGCACGCTCTCTTCGACCAGGACTTCGTGGACCGGCGAGAGGTCAATGCCGCGCTCCAGAATTTCTTCGGCTTCTTCGCGGTTGTAGGCGATGCCGCCGCCCGCGCCGCCCATGGTGAAGCTGGGGCGCAGGATGACGGGGTAGCCGATGCGGGCGGCGAATTCGAGACCTTTGTCGATCGAATTTACAAGTTGCGATTGCGGGAGTTCGAGGCCGATCTTCTTCATGGCGTCTTTGAAGAGGAGGCGGTCTTCTGCCTTCTTGATGGAATCGATCTTGGCGCCGATTAATTCCACGCCGTATTTGTCGAGCACTCCGGCCTCGGCCAGGGCTACGGCAAGATTTAACCCGGTCTGACCGCCGACGGTGGAGAGCAAGGCGTCGGGGCGTTCGCGGCGGATGACCTCTGTCGCGTATTCGACGCTGAGGGGTTCGACGTAGGTGCGGTCGGCCAGATTCGGATCCGTCATGATGGTGGCCGGATTCGAATTGATGAGTATTACTTCGAAGCCGTCGGCCTTGAGTGCCTTGCAGGCTTGTGCGCCGGAGTAGTCGAACTCGCAGGCCTGGCCGATGATGATGGGGCCGCTGCCTACGATCAAGATGCGATGAATGTCTGTGCGGCGCGGCATTAGGTTTGTTGATCCATCAGTTTTACGAAATCGTCGAAGAGATAATGCGAATCGTGCGGGCCGGGGGCGGCCTCCGGGTGATATTGTACGCAGAACACGGGATGGCTGCGGTGGCGAAAGCCTTCGAGGGTTTGGTCGTTCAAATTCATGTGGGTGACTTCTAGTTCGTTTAAGTTCAGAGAGTCGGCGTCGACGGCGAACCCATGGTTGTGCGATGTGATTTCCACGCGGCCGGTGATTTGGTTGAGCACTGGATGATTGGCGCCGCGGTGGCCGAACTTGAGTTTGTAAGTTTTGCCACCCAGGGCGAGTCCGAGGACTTGATGGCCGAGACAAATTCCGAAGATGGGGACTTGGCCGATGAGCTTGCGGACTTGCGCGGCCTGGTAATCGAGTGGCTCGGGGTCGCCGGGGCCGTTCGAGAGGAAGACTCCATCGGGCTTCAGGGCGAGCACATCTTCGGCGGTGGTGCCGGCGGGGACCACGGTCACTTTGCAGCCGGTGTGCACCAGGCGGCGCAGAATATTGCGTTTGATGCCGAAGTCGTAGGCGACTACGTGATGGCGGATCTCGGCGTCTTCGCCTTCGAGTTCAGACGGCGAGCAGCGGACGAGGCCGTGCTTCCAATCGTAACTATTGGTTGTGGAGACCCGGGTTGCAAGATCTAAACCGGCCATCGAGGGAGAGTTGCGGGCGCGCTCGACCAATGTTTGGGAATCCGGACGAGGGGTGGGTCCGGCCCAAAGGACTCCGCGCATGACGCCGCGGGAGCGCAGGTGGCGGACTAAGCGGCGGGTGTCGATTTCGGAAATCACGGGCACGCCGCTGTTGGTAAGAAACGCTTGCGCGGTTTCGTCGGCGCGCCAGTTGCTCGAGAGCGGGGAAAATTCGCGGACCACTAAGCCTTCGATGTGCGGCTTAGCGGCTTCGTTGTCGCCATCGTTAGAGCCGTAGTTGCCGATCTGCGGATAAGTGAGGACCACGATCTGGCCGGAATACGATGGATCGGTGAAGACTTCCTGATAGCCCGTGATGGCGGTATTAAAAACCACTTCACCCGTGCGCTCGACGGGCGCACCAAAACTACTGCCCTCGAAGACCGTACCGTCTTCCAGGGCGAGAATTGCTAGGTTCAATTGGGCTGATTCCTCCAGGGTTCGGGGGTAACTTCTATTTGACCACAGTGGGGGCGTTCGGCGCAGGCTAGTTCGGCACATTCCATCAAAATGCTCCGTGAAACATTGCCCCAGGCGGCCGTCATGAAGCATTCGTGACCAAGCGCATTGACGTTTAATGGTCACTGGCTTCCACCCCGGCCTTCAACCCACTGGCAACACACGAGCTAGGTTGGAAGCTTAACTGCACAATACATCGGCTCACGTAACATTTAAAAGCGCATCGGAGACGCCGGGACTCTCCTGCACTATTGGAAGGAGTTTGTTATGGCTCAGTGTTCAAGGTGTAGAGCGGAAACCGAGTTGTACCACAGGGGGGAATCAATATGCCCTAGCTGTGTCGATGTTCTGGAAGGTAAACCGGCAGCGGAGCAACGGCGGGCGAGAGGCTCCCTGGAAGCCTCAGCCCGGCCCAGCTCTGGCGGATATTCTAGCGACATCTTGAAATCCGCGGTGCTGGGCGGCGAGCCGCCGCTGGTGGGGAGCACGAGGAAGACGGAGAGTCTGGGAAGTTCCACGGAACCGTAAACGCTCAGAGCGATGAGATGCTCTTGATGTCTTGCTGGTTGTGATACGGGCTGGCGGCGGCCCACATTCCCTCAGGACGCGGGGTTGCTCCGCTGGGGGACACGCAGCCCTTTTCGCTGGGCCGCTTGCAAGCCTCGCTCACGAGGTAGAGGCTTGGCTCAATGAGAGCCAAACGCGTTGCGGGAGATCGATCCACCAATTCCCCCCATTCGGCGCGGAGTGGCGGGTAGTGCGCTAAATCTTTTACCCCACTACCGAGCGGCGCCAGGCACTAACGGGCACCCTGTACACTAATAACATCCCCGTTCGATGATTACCGAGACTGCCACAGTCACTTTCGACGCGCTGGAACTTGACTGCGGAGTTACGCTTGCGCCGGTCGACTGCGCTTACGAAACTTACGGCACGCTGAATGCGGCTAAGAGCAACGCGATTCTGGTCACGCACGCTTTTTCGGGCGACGCGCATGCGGGGGGCGAGGGCGGGTGGTGGAGCAATATGATCGGTCCGGGCAAGGGGTTCGACACCGATCAATATTTCGTTATCTGCGCGAATGTGCTGGGGGGGTGCCGCGGGACTACGGGGCCGGGGTCAGTGAATCCGGCGACGGGGTGTCCGTGGGGCATGTCGTTTCCGGCGGTCACGATTGCCGACATGGTGCGGTTGCAGAAGAAGCTGATGGAGCATCTGGGGATTGAACGGCTGCTGGCGGTGGCTGGCGGATCGATGGGGGGAATGCAGGCGCTCGAATGGGCGGTTCAGTATCCGGACCATGTACTGGCTGC
Source organism: Acidobacteriota bacterium (assembly GCA_030775965.1). Classification (GTDB taxonomy): domain Bacteria; phylum Acidobacteriota; class Terriglobia; order Bryobacterales; family Bryobacteraceae; genus Palsa-187. The sequence goes on from JALYIB010000457.1 coordinate 9,899, forward strand.
GCTGCCGATTGCAACTACCGCGCGGCACAGCGCGCAGCAGATTGCTTTCAATGAAGTGGGCCGGCAGGCGATTATGGCGGACCCGGACTGGCAGAGTGGAAACTATTACGAAAAACGTCCGCCGGCGCGGGGGCTGGCGGTGGCGCGCATGGTGGGGCACATTACTTACATGAGCGACGAGAGCATGCGCGAGAAGTTCGGGCGGCGGCTGCGGTCGTCGGACGAGTTTGAGGTGGAAAGCTATCTGAAATATCGCGGCTACAAGTTTGTCGATCGCTTTGACGCGAATTCGTACCTTTATATTACGCGCGCGATGGATACTTACGATTTGACGCAGCATGGGTCTCTGCCGTCGCTCTTTGAAAACATCCCGACGCGGTTTTTGGTGATCAGTTTTACGTCGGATTGGCTGTATCCGAGCTACCAGTCACTCGAAATCGTCAGTGCGCTGCGCAGCCGCAATTGCGATGTGGCGTATGTGAATCTGGCGGCGGTGTACGGGCACGATTCGTTCCTGGTGGAAGTGAAAGAGCAAACCGAAATCGTTCGCGGATTCCTGGCGAGCACTTTCCGGGAGGCGTCGGTTGGGGGTTCGTGAAATTTACGGGCGCAGCGATTACGCCATCATCGGGGAGTTGATCGAGCCGGGGACGCGCGTGCTCGACTTAGGCTGCGGCGAAGGATTGCTGCTGGCCTGGCTCAAGGAAAACAAACAGGTGAACGCGCGCGGCGTGGAGATGGTGGGCGCTAGCGTGCAGAAGGCGATTTCGCGCGGGGTGTCCGTGTATCAGGGGGATCTCGAATCCGCGCTGGAGGATTATCCGGACGGCGCCTTCGACTATGTGGTTCTGAGCCAGACGCTGCAGGAAACGCGCCACCCCCTGAAAGTATTGCGAAGCATGCTGCGCATCGGGCGGCACGCGATTGTAGCGTTTCCGAACTTTGGCCACTGGAGCGTTCGCTGGGCGCATTTGTGGACGGGCGGGGCTCCCAAAACCGAGCTGTTTCCACACGAGTGGTACGATTCGCCGAACATTCATTTCCTGACGGTGTACGATTTTGCTTCGCTGGCGCATAAGCAGCATTGGAAGATTGAACGCAGCATGTTTCTGGCGGGCGGGCGGCAGGTGAAAACCTTTCCGAACATGATGGCCGAAGTGGCGGTGTTCCTGTTCACCGCGTCGTCATGACGCTGACGGGGGACGCCGGCAAGCGGCTGGATCATTTTCTGCAAGAACAGGTGACGCAGTTCAGCCGTTCGCGATTGCAGAGCTGGATCAAAGAAGGGCGCGTGCTGGTGGATGGGGCGGCGGCTAAATCATCGCTGCTGCTGCGCGGCGGGGAAACGATCGAAGTCTCGCCGGCCGATCCCGTGCCGCTCGAAGCCGCGCCGGAAGACCTGCCGCTCGACATCTTGTATCAGGACGCGGCGGTAATCGCGATCAACAAGCCCGCCGGGTTGGTAGTGCATGCGGGCGCGGGGGCCAGTTCCGGAACGCTGGTGAATCGCCTGGTGCATCATTTCGCGACGCTCTCGCAGGTGGGCGGGGACCTGCGTCCGGGCATCGTGCATCGTCTGGACAAAGGCACCAGCGGAGTTTTGCTGGTGGCGCGTAACGACGCCGCGCACCGGGCGCTGGCGGCGCAGTTCGCGGGCCGCACGGTGGAGAAAACTTACCTGGCGCTGGTGCACGGCAAGGTGCGCAACGAGCAGGGGCGGGTGACGGCTCCGATTGCGCGCGATCCTGTCCGCCGCATTCGCATGACGGCGAAACTGGGCAGCGGGCGTTCGGCGCTCACCGAATACCGGGTGCTGCGGCGTTTCGAAAAATTTACATATCTCGAAGTACGCATCGGCACGGGACGCACGCACCAGATCCGCGTGCACCTGGCCAGCATCGGGCATCCGGTTGTGGGCGATAAGGTGTACGGGGCGCCCGCGGACGAAAGAGTGTTTCTGCACGCCTGGCGGATCGTTTTCACCAGTCCCGCGACCGAGCAGCGCGTCACGGTCGAAGCCCGGCTGCCGGCGGACTTCGCCCAACGGCTGGCGAGTTTATAATTGGTATGGCTTCCATGAAGTATTTTGCGGCTATTCTCTGCTGCTTCGCGCTCGTCTCCGTGAAGGGGCAGGCTCCACCCAAGGCGGCTCAGCGCAAACCAGCGCCGATCGAGGAAGACGCCGCTTCGCGGATCACGCTGGACGTCAGCCGCGTGAACATGCTGTTCACGGTGTCGGACAAAAGAGGACGTTTCGTCACGGATCTGAACCGCGACGATTTCGAGATCTTCGAAACCAAGAAGCCGCAGAGCATTCTGGAATTCACGGCCGAGACGGATTTGCCGCTGCGCATCGGCATTCTGATCGACACCAGCAACAGCATCCGCGACCGTTTCCGCTTCCAGCAGGACGCGGCCACCGACTTCGTCAATACGGTGGTGCGGCCAGGCGAAGACAAAGTGATGGTGGTGAGCTTCGACAGCAACGCCGAGCTGGTTTCCGATCTGACGGATTCGAGCGAACAACTGTCCAAAGCCATTCACGGTCTGCGTCCGGGCGGCGGCACGGCGCTTTACGACGCGATTTATTTCGCGTGCAAAGAAAAG
>JALYIB010000458.1 GCA_030775965.1 Acidobacteriota bacterium
AAGCCAAGCTCTACACCCGCAATTTGCAATTAAGCGACGTAGAACTAAAGGCGCAAGAAAACTATTTCCAACAAGCCGTAGTAGAAATCGACGGTAAAATCGCCAACACCGGCCGCCGCTCGCTGGACACCGTAGAAATCTACTGCGTCTTCCGCGATCCCTACGGCCAGTTAGTCCTCCGCCGCCGCCTGTCCATCGTAAACACCCGCATGGGCGGCCTAAAGCCGGGAGAAACGAAATCCTTCCGCCTCCCCTTCGACGACCTCCCCCAGAGCTGGAACCAGTCCATGCCCCAACTAGTAATCGCCGGCGTCAAATTCTCTTAATGTCGAAAGTGCTCCTAGTAGACGACGACGCCCCCGCCCTAGAACTCCGCAAACTAATCCTGGAACGCGAAGGCCACGAAGTCTCGATCGCAACCGGCCCCACCCAAGCCCGCGCCCTCTTCACCGAACTCCGCCCGACCCACGTAGTCCTAGACCTCCGCCTCCCCGACGCGTCCGCCGGCCTTTCCCTAATCCGCGACTTCCGCAACGCCGCCCCAACTGTCCGCATCATCGCCCTCTGCGGTTGGCCCCCAGATTTAGAAAACACTCCCGAGTCGCAAATGGTCGATGTGGTTTTGGCGAAACCAACCCGCACCGCGACCCTGATCAGTGCCCTCTCATAACGCCTCGAGAATCTTTGCAAACGATCCCATCCGCACTTGTTCCACCGTCAACCCCGTCAGCCCAGGCACATCACCCTCCGGCACCGCCCCGCAACTCACAGCCTTCACGAAATAGTTCAACAACCCCTGCCCCGTAGCGGCATCGTCGAAAACATCGCCCACCATGGTAGCCTGCGCCGCCTTCTGAATAAAATTCCGCAGCCGCTCCGAAGCCGCCTCCAGCCCTTCCAGAAAAAACGAATACACCGCCGCATACCGGGTAGGCAGCTGCGCCGGATGCAAATCCCACCCCTGATAAAACCCGTTATGCAGCGCATCCCGTACTTGCCTGTAATGCAGTTCCCACGCCCGCCACACCACCGCGCGATTCTCCGCCTTCTGCGCATCGCTCAACCCCTCGCCCCGATGCGGAGCAATCGGCATGATGTTGGTAGGCCCATCCGACAACGCAATCCCCGACCCCGCCAGCGTCATCAACATAGTCGACCGCGCAAAATGACAAGCCGGATGCAGCAGATGCTGATTATGCGACGTAATCCCCAGCGACGCCGTGTAATCGTAAGGCCCAAAATGCGCCCCCACGCAGCGCCCATTCGTGAGCTGCACCAACTCCGTCAGCTTCCGCAGCGAAAGCGAAGTCTCAATCATCAACTCCACACCGACATCGGGATATGCCCCCAACGCCTCCATGAATTCCGAAACCTGATCCACCGCGGTGATCTTCGGCAGCGTAACCACAAACTCCTCCGGCAATTTCCCCGCGCGTTGCAGAAACCGATGAAGCGTCCGCGAAGCCCGCGCCTTCGTTTCCGGCCCAAACGATTTCACCCGCAGCCCAATAAACGGAGGCAGCGTCCCCTCCTCCAACCCCTTGGCAAGCTGCGCAGCCGCCGAGTCCACAGCAGCGTCTTCCTCCACATCCGCCCGAGTCCCAAACCCATCCTCGAAATCGATGCGAAAATCCTCCACCGCCTCGCGCCTCAACTTAGCCGCCACACGCTCATAAACCGTCCCCGCCAAGTCCGAGCGAATCCCCACCGCCTCGGCCAGCATCCCCGCATCCGGAGCGTATTCCGCCAACGCCCGCTCCGCCAGCTTTCCCAACTTGCGCGTCGTATCGGACTTAAATAAATGCGCCCCACCATAAACCACATGCACCGGTTGCCGCATAAATTAGGGACAGCCACCCCTTCCTCCGATTATTGTAGTGTGGCCGACGCCGTTCTTTCCTTCCTCGGCCTTCCAGCTTTGCCCCGGCGCAGTCTTTTGCCGAGTTCCCGCTCCAGCCTTTCCACCAACGCTCGCCCCAATGGATACCCACTAAGCGTCACCTCGTGCAGTTCCTTCCCGATCACGCTTTCCGCCCTGCGATCTTCCAGCAGGCGGCGCCATTCCGCGGCCGTCCACTCCTCCCGCCAAGCCTCGAGATCGAGCCACGCCGGCGCAGCGCACATTCCCAGCCGAGCCGCCGCGCTCGACCACCGGTATCGCTCCGCCGTCTCGCTCATCCCCGCACGCACCGGATTGTGCTCGACATATGCCAGCGCCGTCCAGCAGTAAACCGGCTCCATCGGCACCGAATAATACCGCGCCTGCCACAAGTGCCCGCAGCTCTCCCGCTGCACATTTAGATAACGAGCGTAACTCGCCAGCAAACTTCCCAGTGCTTTCGCCGCCGATTCCGCACGCTCTGGCACTACAATCAGATGAAAGTGATTCGACATGAGGCAGTAGCCCCAGATCGACATCCCGTACGCAGCCGCATATCGACCCAGTAGCGCCAAGAACACCCGCCGATCCCCATCCGAGTCAAAGATGCTGTGGCGTCCGTTTCCCCGCTGCGTAATATGGTGCGGCAGACCCGGCACGACAATCCGATTCCGTCTTGGCATCTCGCAAACCTAGTCGATTCGGTCGGCGATAAGTCTCACAATGAATAGGAGGAAGGGGTTGCTGTCCCTGATTTCGACAGTATTTTTCGATTTTAACTGTAACCATTCTTGCCGCAGTGTTATAATCTCCATAGAGGCCCACCCGCAGTAGATGTCATCCCCCAGCAAACTAATGAGCGTCCTCGGCGAGTACCTCGAGCTAACCAAGCCGCGCATCACCTGCTTCATCCTGATGAGCACCGCCATCGGCTTCCTCTGCGCCGAACACCTAGTCGGCAGCTTCAGTTGGCTAGTCCTCCTGCACACTCTCTTAGGCACCGCATTCCTCGCCAGCGGCACGGCCGCGTTAAATCAATGGTACGAGCGCCTGGCCGACGCCAAAATGCCGCGCACCCGCAACCGCCCCATCCCCTCCGGCCGCATCACCCCGCAACACGCGCTCGAATTCGGCCTGCTGCTCTCCGTAATCGGCTTCCTGGAACTCTGGCTCGGCGCCAACCTCCTAACCGCGTCCCTAGGAGCCTTCACCGAACTCTCCTATCTCTTCTTATACACGCCGCTCAAACAGCGCTCCCCCCACTCCACCACCATCGGAGCCATCCCCGGCGCCATGCCCCCGCTCATCGGCTACGCCGCCGCCAGCGGACTACTCAACTGGGAAGCCGGAGTCCTCTACGCCATCTTGTTCCTGTGGCAGTTCCCGCACTTCTACGCCATCGCTTGGATGTATCGCGAAGACTATGCCAAAGCCGGCATCCTCATGCTCCCTGTCGTCGAACCGTCGAACGAATCGACAGCCCGCCGCATCGTTTGGTTCAGCCTGGTCTTGATCCCTATCAGCCTGCTCCCAAAATATTTCGACATGGTCGGTTACTACTACGTCAGCGGAGCCGTAGCCGTCGGCCTCTACTTCCTCTACGCCGGCCTGCGCGCCTCCTACGACCGCACCATTCCCCGCGCCCGCCAAGTATTGCTTGCAAGCGTAGTTTATCTTCCGGTGCTGTATGGCCTCCTGGTACTCGACGGCAATCGCTACTAGCGCCTTCGCATTCCTAGCCGGATGCGCCGCGAAGCCCGCGCTCCCCTCCTTCGGCGTAGTCCCCGACTTCACCCTCACCGATCAAAGCGGCGCCAAATTCTCCAGTGCCGTGCTCAACAAAAAAGTCTGGGTCGCCGATTTCATCTTCACCAACTGCCCCGGCCCCTGCCCCCGCATGAGCTCGCAGATGCACCAGGTGCAAACCGCGCTGGCCGATAACGACACCATCCGCTTCGTGTCCTTCACAGTGGACCCTGCGCGCGACACGCCTCCGGTTCTAGCCGCCTACGCCCAACACTTTGAAGCCACACCAGGAAAATGGTTCTTCCTCACCGGCGCCGTGCCCGATCTCAATCGAATGTCCCGCGGCGTCTTCATGCTAGGTAACGTCGACGGCAGCCTCGAACACTCCACGGGCTTTGCCTTGATCGATCGCTCCGCCCGCATTCGCGGCTACTATCAGACATCGGAACCCGAAGCCATCCCCACCCTGATCGCCGACGCAAGACGTCTTCTAAAGGAGCAGCAACCCTGATCGGACTCCACGAGCTCCCCGCACTAAACGCCACCTTGAACGGAACCGCCGCCGTCCTACTGATCGTCGCCTACGTCCTCATCAAGCGCGGCCATCGTCAAGCCCACAAGCGCGTGATGCTCACCGCGTTCGTAGTCTCCAGCTTGTTCCTGATTTCGTATCTGATCTACCACGCCCAAGTAGGCTCGGTGCATTATCCTCACACCGGCATCCTCCGCACCGTCTACCTAACCATCCTCACCACCCATACCATCCTGGCCGTCACTGTCCCCGTGTTAGCCATCGTCACTCTCCGCCGCGGGCTCAAAGGCAACTTCATCCGCCACAAAGCCATCGCCCGCTGGACCCTCCCCATCTGGCTCTATGTCAGTGTCACGGGTGTGGTGGTATACCTAATGCTCTACCAGTACTGACGTAACAGGTTCCCACCCACAATCATCGGTTGTATACTTACTTCTGGCGAAGACGATGAACCCTAAAACTCTGTTGATGCTCGCTCTGTGGGCCGCGTTGGGCCCCGCCCAAACTCAGAATTTCGTGAAAGCGCAGGCCGGCACGCCTCCCGCCGGTATCCCCACTTTCTCTACCGAGGACCTCTCGCGCACCGGTATTTTCTACGCCGGCGGCAATTATGTCGGAGAGCCCGGCAAAGAAGTGATGGCCGACTCCGCCTACGTCGAAGTGTGGGTCCCCAAACAAATCCGCCATCCCTATCCCATCGTCTATCTTCACGGCGCTGGCCAAACCGCGACGGACTGGCAGCAGACTCCCGACGGCCGTCCCGGCTGGGCCTATTATTTCGCCAAACAAGGTTACGTCCAGTACATGGTCGATTCCCCCGCGCGCGGCCGCTCGCCCTACGTGCCCGGCCACGATGGCAACCTAACCATCCGTACCGCTGCGAACCTCGAGGCCACCTTCACCGCCTCCGCCAAGAAAGGCGACTTCCCCCGCGCTCACCTGCACACCCAATTTCCCGGCACTGGACTCATGGGCGATCCCATCTTCGACGCTTTCGCCAAAACGCAGGTGCAGTTCCTGGCCGGCGGCGGCCCCAAGTCGCAAGAAGATCTGACCGCTGAAGCCCTCATCGCCCTGCTCGATACCATCAAGACCCCCGTCATCGTCCTCTCTCACTCGCAAGGCGGACCCGCCGGCTGGCTCCTCGCCGACGCGCGCCCCAATCAAGTGAAGGCCATCGTAACCATCGAACCCGCCGCCCCACCCATCAAAGCCGTCGACGCCGCGAAGCTTGCCTACAACACCAACGGTGGCGGCATGAGCTGGGGCGTTACCTCCAGTCCGGTTCACTACGACCCTCCCATCAAGGACCCCTCCGAACTCCAAGTCGTCCTCGAGGAGAAATCGGATATCCCCGGCGACGTGGTCGCCTGTTACGTGCAAAAGGAACCCGCGCGCAAGCTGGTGAACCTCGAAAAAATTCCCGTGGTGTATTTGTCTTCCGAAGGCGGCTATCACCGCGTGTATGACCACTGCATTCCCAAATGGCTAAACCAAGCCGGCGTAAAAACTCAATACGTGCGCATGGAAGACGTCGGCCTCCACGGCAACGGCCACGAAATGATGCTCGAAAGGAACAGCGATGAAATCGCCAGGTTCATGGCCGCATGGCTCGACAAAAACGTTCACACCAGCGACAAGCCATCTCTGGCGATGCCTCCATCCTCCATTCCCACCTTCGCCACCGCCAACCTCGCTCGCCAGGGATTCTTCTACGCCGGAGGCAAGTATGTCGGCGAGCCCGGCAAGGAAATCATGGGCGAGGCCATGTACACCGAAGTGTGGGTGCCGAAGCAAAGGAAGCATCCCTACCCGGTCGTCTTCTTCCACGGCAACGGCCAGACCGGAGCCGTGTGGCGCCAGACCCCCGACGGCCGTCCCGGCTGGGCCTACTATTTAATCGATCAAGGCTACACCGTCTATATGGTCGATTACCCGACGCGCGGCCGTTCGACCTACATCCCCGGAGTCGATGGCAAACTCGCCATCCGCACCGCCCAGACCCTCGCGCAGGTCTGGACCGGCCCTGTGC
>JALYIB010000459.1 GCA_030775965.1 Acidobacteriota bacterium
TACGCTGATCCATGAAAGGCGTTGGTCCCGGAACGCGTAACCGCGCTGACCACAGCGCCATTGCCTCCGAACTGCGCGCCGTAGGTATTGACTAGAGTCTGAAACTCCGCGATCGCATCCAGCCCCAACTGGGTGCCCAAGGCACCGGCGCCCGTTCCATGGTTCCAGAAATCTGAAATATCTGTGTTATCCAGCAAGAAGGCAGTGCCTTCCGGCCTGGAACCGGCAATCGAATAATTGTCGCCTTTGCCATAAAATGCTTGCGTGCTGGCCGTCACCGCCTGCACTCCGGGGGCTAGCAAGATCAACTGCCCGAAATTTCTCCCGTTAAGAGGCAGCTCACGCATCTGGGTGGGCTCCACCAGAGTGCCCACGGCGGTGGACTGCGTTTCCACCTGGGAAACTTCGGCTTGAACCGTGATGGTTTGCTGTTGTTCCCCCACCTGCAAAGAGAACGGCACCACAACTTCACTGCCCAGCGTCAGCGTAATCCCCTGACGAACCACTGCCGAAAACCCGACCTTCGAGGCTCGGATGTCATAGGTTCCCAATCCCAGTTCCGGAATTCGAAATCGTCCTTGCGAGTCACTTACCGTGGTACGGGCGACGTTAGTCTCGGTGTTCGTGGCCGAGATCGTGGCGTCCGGAATGGTTGCGCCCGACGGATCCGTCACTGTGCCCAAGATCGTCGCGGTTGTAGATTGCGCCTCTAACCTGCCATTTGCGAAGGCGACAATCAGGACTATTAAAGCGCTCCACAAGAAGCGCGAAAGACCGTTCGTGGATTGTTGCATATACCCTCCTTTTCATCCCACCCGATTCGCGTAACTTCTCTCTGACACTATCCGGCAGTTCGTCCTGCCCACAACCAGCTTTGTCGAGCCCGCGGCAAGATCTTTTGTTCCCCGTCTCCCCCATAATCACCCTTCCGATCCATCCACCGGCGTGCTACTTCCCGGGAATCTCTCCCGCCGTATTCAGCCGAATCCGAGCCAGGCTGCGGCGATCCGTTATGTAAAGCGTTTTGTAATCCGCATCGCCGAATGCCAAATTCGTGGCCGGTGAAGGCAGCCGAATCGTGCCCACATGTTTTCCCGCTGGCGAAATAATCCAGATGCCACCTGGGCCGGTGCAATACACGTTGCCTTTCTGGTCCACTTTCATTCCGTCGGGTCCCCCCGGCGTTTTATCTGAAGTCATATCGATAAACACCCGCCCATTTTCGATGGTGCCATCCGGCCGCACGTCATAAGCCCTGATTCCCCCGTTGCCGTTAAGATACAGGATCTTCTCGTCAGGCGAGAACGCCAGGCCGTTGGGGCGGAAATCGCTGGCGAGCAGCTGGACTTTACCGTCCTTGGCCATGAAGACGGCGCTCATCGCCAATTCCATGGTGGGATTGTCCATGCGCGGGTCGCTGAAATAAATCGCCCCATCGGATTTCATCACCAGATCGTTGGGACGATTCAGTCTCTTGCCTTCGTATTTATCGGCCAGCACGGTGCGGGTTCCGTCCTTTTCAATGCGAACGATTGCGCGGTCGCCCTGCGCGCACAGCACCAGCCGCCCCTGCCGGTCAAGGGTGAGGCCGTTGGAACCAAAATCGAACACAAACAGCGGTCCGCTACGGGCTATATATCCTTCCATACTGACTTTCGCCAGAGTCCCGGTATACCCACTGTCTTTCAAATACACGGAAATCTTATTGTCCGGGGTCCATTTATAGACCACATTGGCAACAATATCGCTGAACAAAAGGTATCCCATTTGGCCCTCTTGGACCCAAACCGGCCCTTCAGAAATGCCGAATTCATCGGTTTTGAGCATCTCCAGTTTCGCCTTCGACGATACGATGGCGTCGAGCGCGGGATCGAGACGGATCACATCTGGACCGGACTGCGCTTGCGCGCCCAGAAAAGTGAACGTGCCCGCCGAGAGCATTAAAACGATGGCTAATCTTTTCATAAATTTCTCTCCGTTTCTAACTCTAAAGCTATGTGCTCAGAAAGGCCGCAGCGAATAAAGACCAGGGCCGCCGCACTTCACGGGACACTCCTTAGGGATCACGTACTTATCTTTTAATCTTTTCCGATACTCCGGATACATAGTCTCCGCGCCGCCCAACACCGCTTCGGCCGGGATGTTGTAGACCTTGGTCATTTCGTCCACAAAAAGATTCTTCCCTGGAAGATAATGCGGCACGACGCCCTCCGCCACTCCTTCATTTCCTTGAATGCAAGGTGGGCCCACGGAGATCAGCGGAGCTATGGCCATCCGCTGAAACGTCCGCGTGAGATAAAAGGGCTCCGTCAGATAGACCGGATCCTCAACGCGCGCGGTGAGCGTCAGTTCATCTCCATGCACGAAAAAATGCAGCGTCATGTTGGTCCGGTCGCTGCTGGGCGCGCCGTTGCGCCGGGTGATGCTGGCCTTCATATGAGTGGTGTAAGTGGTCAGAGCGTCGTCTTCCCAAACCCCGGTGGTAAAGCCGCTCATCTCATGGGGTGCGTACGGGGAGGGATGGGGGCGCCCGTCCATCCAGATGGTGAGCTCCGCCAGGTCCTCCCATCCTCCAATCTTCCAGGCGGTAGCGGTGCCATTGCGGGGCTCGGTTTCGTTCCACAATTTCAAGTTAGGAGGGCCCAGCATCAAGTAGACCGGCGAATAGAACGCACACACGCGCTCCGGCATCGATAGCTCCGAGGTCGAGTGAGCCAAGGCCTTGGCCACGCCGGATGCATTGAGTGGAATCCCCAGGTAGTCGACCGGCGTCGGCTCCGGCCCGGGATAATTGACCAGCGCGTCGCTGTGATTTTTGGCGACCCAGGAGCCCGAGATGTCGATTTGCGCAAATCCTGGGATGCTCGCTTCCAATAGGATCAGAAGCATGCAGCCTCCGGCTCTTCTCGTTCGAGCCTTAGAGCGAGTCATGATCTCGTCCATGGAGTGAGCCGTCATAGGAGTGGCGCTTGCGCGCCCAGAAAAGTGAACCCACCCACCGAGAGTGCTAAAACGATGGTTCGTCTTTTCATAAATTCCTCTCCGTTTCCAGCTCTAAAAGCATGTGCTCAAAAAGGCCGCAGCGGATAAAGGCCCGGACCGCCGCAGGCCCGCGGACATTTCTCCGGGACTACATACTTGTCCTTTAATCTCTTCCGGTACTCGGGATACATGGTTTCCGCGCCGCCCAACGCCGTCTCGGCCGGGATGTTATAGACTTTGGTCATCTCGTCGAGGAAAAGATTCTTTCCTGGAAGATAATGCGGTACGACGCCCTCCGGCACTCCTTCATTTCCTTGAATGCAGGGCTGGCCCACGGACCTCATCGGAGCCATGGCCGTGCGCTGAAACGTCCGCGTGAGATAGAAGGGCTCCGTCAGATAGACCGGATCCTCAACGCGCCCCGTGATCGTCAGTTGATCGCCATGAACGAAAAAATGCATCGTCATGGTGGTTTGATCGCTCGTGGGCGCTCCGTTGCGCCGGCTGATCCCGGCTTTCATATGAGTGGTGTAGGTCGTCAGGATGTCGTCTTCCCAAACGCCGGTGGTAAAGCCGTTCATCTCGTGGGGCGCGTACTTCGAGGGATGAGGACGCCCATCCATCCAGATGGTAAACTCCGCCATGTCCTCCCAGCCTGCGATCTTCCAGGCCGTAGTGGTGCCATTGCGGGGCTCGGTTTCGTTCCATAATTTCACGCCAAAAGGGCCCAGCAGCACATAAACAGGGGAATAGAACGCGCACACGCGCTCCGGCATCGATAGCTGCGAGGTCGAGTGGGCCAAGGACTTGGCCACGCCGGATGCATTGAGCGGGATCCCCATGTAGTCCACCGGAGTGGGCTCCGGACCGGGATTATTGCCCAGCGCGTCGCTGTGATTTCTGGCGGGCCACGACCCCGAGATGTCGATTTGCGCAAACCCTGGGATGCTGGTTCCCCATAAGATCAGGAGCGCCCAGCCTCCGGCTCTTCGGGCGTGAACCTTAGATCGAGTCATGATCTTCTCCATAAATAGCCGTCCATGATCACCAGCGAGCCGAGCATGGCGTGGGATCCCAGCCGGAGGCATCCGCTTGCTTCTTGAACTGCGCGGTTAAAGTGAACGGATAGTCCAAATAAACTGGATCTTCAACCACCGTCGTCACAATAAGCCACTGTTCGCCGTTGGTCTCGTGAATGAGATCGTAGTATTCCGTCAGGACCGCATTCTCGCTGTATGGAACGCCGTTTTTACGCAGATAACCCGGCAACATGTGCCGCGTGGTGACTTTCAAATACCGGGAGGCCGGTGTGCTCGGCGGAACCCCCTGTCCTCGGCGTGGCACCCAATCCGCCACCGATTCTCCTTGCCAGCTGGGTTTACCCCCGGGACTGCTCCATTTTCCAAAGTGAAACTCCCGCGTCTGCGTTCCTGCGTCAATGTCCATTCGCAGCGTGGTGTCGTCCTGCCAGGTTATGTGCAGCCGCTCGGGAAGAGTCATTATGGCGGCGGCTCCGTAGGACTTGCATTGATTGCCGGCTGCTTCATCCTTAGCGGGATCCCAGGCGTCCGCTATCTTCTTGGATTCCACCGTCAGCGGTATGCCCATGTAATCGCGCCGCGGAGGAGTGACCATCCGCAGGCGCCAGTTTTGAGTAATTACGGAAACCCAATAGCCGGTTAAATCGAAGGGCGCGCCAGATCTGGGGAGCGGGGGAGGCCCCGCGGGCCCTCTGCCCTCGAATTGGCCCTGAACCGGAAGCTGCGCCAGCAGCAATCCCGCGAGCGCGGGCAAAAGGAGCCGCCTATCGCGCCTTTTGAAGACTAGAAAACTCACAGTTTTGATTGCCTTTCTCATGACCTGTTATCGCTCTACTTCTTTTTCCCCAAACTCTTATACACTGCCTCGACAAAATCATTGGTGGTCCAAGGACCCGATTTTGAGCCGTATTCCACCTCATACGGCTTTGCCGGAGACGCTGCTTTGATTTGCTCCAGCGTCATGCCACGCTCCATCATGTCCGCGATCACGTCCCGTATCGTCACCACCATGTCACGGTATTCCAAAACATCGGCCTGATCGTAAATCCGGCCATGCCCGGGCACAACATAAGTGCCACCCGCCTGGAAGACAAAAGGGATCGATGGAATCGCCAGCTCCAGCAGACGGTTCAAAGCGTCTATCTCCCCTTGAACGCTGCCGCCCCTCTCCAGATCGATGACTGGGAATCGGGTGGTATCCAGGATGTCACCGGCAACTACAACGTCGGAGCCGCGAAAGAAAACAATGCTGTCGCCATCGGTGTGCGCCGCAGGTTGATGAAGAATCTCGACTGCCTCGTGATTGAAGTAAATATACTTCCGCTTTTGATCGAAGGTTTCCACCGGCCAAGCCTCGCTGGGGAAAGGGGACACCTTTCCGGTAGGCGCGCTCATCCGCAGGAGAACATTCTCGTGCGCCAGAATCGATGCCGCGAAGCCGTTGCTCATCGCTTTTCCAAACTCACCCCCCAGAGGAACGGTTCCCGTCGCAAAAACACTTTTCCCGGCTTTGGAAAGCTTGGCGTTTCCGCCCACATGATCCGCACCTGCGCTGGTGTCGATGATGTACCGGATCGGTTGATCGGTTAGCTTCTGGATGGCGGCCACGACCCGGTCCGACGCTTCCTCATTGCCTGCGTCCACCACCACCACCCCATCCGCCCCTATTTGCACGGCGATGTTAGCGCCTGCTCCCGCGATCATGTAGAAGTTCGGCCGAATCTGGAGCACTTCCACCGCATCGCCACTCTGTTGCGCCCGCGCAACTTGGGCCGAAGCCCCCAGCCCCAAAAAAAGACCGGAACCCGCCATACCGGTCCAAATCAGTGTCTTCCAACATTTGAGAACTAACTTCACCTTGTGTTTTCTCCCTGCCCAAACGCGCGATCATGGTCGGCCGCGAGATGCCTGCCTATTATTAAAGTTAAAATCAGTCCAAACCGTGTCCCGCGCGAAGCAGAATGGAACCAAGCGCGCCTTGAACGGGTCTGGATCGCAGCCGCGATTTGTGAGCTATGTAAAAGACCGTACGGAAGCGTACCACTGATCGTCATAGATTTCAACGCTCCCGTCGACAACTTTTTATTCTCAACTCCCACAGTTACCAACTCCCCGTAGTTAATCCTAAGATCCACAAGAAGGCAAGTAACTCACCGAAATTTACGGTAAGCGTTAACCTGCCATGCGCCCTGTAAACCCTAGCAGTTAAATGGGGCTCTCGAAAATCCGACCGACACCAGCTTCATCGATATCCATCCCCACATACGGCGACTTACACCAACCGGAGAATTGGGGAGTAGGATAAAAACCGATGACTGCCTGCGTCTGGCCACCCCGTCAATCGGCATATTCGGAATCACATGAACCCCCAACGATGCCCGCTGGAAAACAGCAAGAGGGCGGAAATGCCGCGGCAAGGCTCCTCGCTGTCGAGCGAAGCTATCTTGCCTGCGTCAAACTCTTATAGACGGATTCAATAAAGTAATCGCCCTTGGGGCCATAGCGGGAGTCGTAATCGACCGTCAGGTTCGCGGCCTTGATTTGAGCCAACGTCATTCCGCTCTTGATCGCTGCCTGAATCTTATCGCGCAGAAGACTCACCATGTCCCGGTATTGCACCACTTCGCGCCGGCCGACGATCTGGCCGTGACCCGGAATGACGGAGGTGCCGCCTTTCTCCTGCCGCGAAGGGACTGCCAGCTTAACGAGATGGTTCAAAGCCTCGATCTCGCCTTGAATACTGCCCCCCAGCTCGACATCGATAAACGGATAGAAAGCGCTGAGAAAAATATCGCCCGCCGAGATGACGTCCGAACCGCGGAAAAATACGAAGCTGTCGCCGTCTGTATGGGCCTCGGGCTGATGCAGAATTTCGATGCGTTCCCCGTTGAACAGCATCTGTTTGCTTGCCCCGGAGTATGTCAAAGTGGGCCAAAATTCAACCGGCATGGAAGATCGTGGGCCGGCGGGCGCGTTCATACGCACCAGAACATTGTTATGCGCGATGATTTGCGCACCCGCTTTGACATCGCTCGGATTGCCGGTTACGTTCGTCCCAGTGTAGGTTTTACCCGTTTTGCGCAGAAGGTCGTTTCCACCGGTATGATCGGGGTGAACATGCGTGTTGATGATGTATTGAATTGGTTTTGCCGTCAACTTGCGGATCGCCGCGAGGACGTCCTCGCTCTGCTTCGCTAATCCGGAATCCACCACCAGAGTTCCTTGCGGGCCGATCTGAACGGCGATATTGCCCCCCGCTCCAACCAGCACGTGAATGTTTCCTTGCACGGGAAGCATTTCGAACGCGGGTTCGGATGCCTCTTGCTTTTGCTGCGCGCGGGCGAAGCCCAGTCCGGCGCATCCCACGCCTGCACCGGCAGCCACCAGCCACGCTAGCCGCCGCCAGCTCAACCATCTCTGCATTGTTGGTTTCATTCTCTGTTCCAGTGCCGCCCTGCCAGGCACTTGCTTCCTTTTGAACGGAGTGCGGATGAGTGGATCTGGGTAGTCGCCTTGGTCATACCAACCAGGTCCTGCGGCGATAGAGTGGACAGCAAAACTTTTCCTACATGCCTTCACTCTTCGCGGATCCTGAACGCAGCATGTCGCCGGTATCCTACTACCGCGGTCTGCCCAGTGTAAAGTATCCTTTGGCATACTGTCACAAGAATCTCTCTTAAATGGCGCGCGGACATTGCACTCTGCATTTAAGAGACACGACGGCGGCACCCGCGCTGAGTTCCATGCGCAGTCGTGATATAATCAACCCCGGATTTGATCGAGTGCTGTCGGGACGATAGCCAATGGAATGTCCGTCAGCGATGCGGAAGCGGAAGCAAGGGGGGCCAAAAAGCAGCGCTGACCTCCCAACAGCTCGCGTCGAGAACTTTAAGAAAGCCAACGAGGAAAAATAGAACCATGCTAAGAATGAAAAAATTGGCGATCGCCGCGATGCTCACCGCTGTCGCAATGTTTGGAGCCGACAACACCATCGGAACATGGAAGCGCAAAATCGACCCCACGAAGAGCACTGGCCCCCAGGCTGTCAAGAGCTTCACTACAAAGCGTGAAGCGATTGACGGCGGGGTCAAGGTGACAAATAACGGAGAGATGGGCGACGGCACTCGCATCAGTTTCAGCTATACGGCAAAATATGACGGCAAAGACTATCGCGCCACCGGAGCGCTGTGGGACAGCATTTCCATGAAACTGATAGACCCGAACACCTTCACCTTTGAAACCAAAAAAGGGGGCACCAGCACCAAAGGCAAAACCGTCATTTCCAAGGACGGCAAAACCATGAGTATTTATACCGAAGGCACCAACAAGGCATTCGATACAATGGTTGTCCTCGAACGCGCTGAATAATGGGGCCCGCCTGAAATCTCTTAAGTAGAGCGCGGACATCGTACTCTGCATACTGTCCGTCAGCGATGCGGCAGGGGAAGCAAGGCGGCCCTCAGCAGCGCTGACCTCCCAATCAGCTCGCGTCGAGAACTTTAAGAAAGCCAACGAGGAAAAATAGAACCATGCGAAGAATGAAAATTTTGGCGATCGCCGTGACGATCGCCGCTGTCGCAATGTTCGGAGCCGACAACACGATTGGATCCGACAACACAATCGGAACTTGGACGCTCAAAATCGACCCCACGAAGAGCACTGGCCCAAAGGCTCTCAAGAGCTACACCTCAAAGCGTGAAGCGATTGACGGCGGGGTCAAGGTGACAAATATCGGAGAAATGGGTGACGGTACCCGCATCAGTTCCAGCTATACGGCAAAATATGACGGCAAAGACTATCCCGCCACCGGAGCGCAATGGGACAGCATTTCCCTGAAACTGATAGACCCGAACACAATCACCTTTGAAACCAAAAAAGGCGGCATCGGCACCAAAGGCAAAACCGTCGTTTCCGAGGACGGCAAGACCATGAGTACTTATACCGAAAGCAGCAACAGGGCGTTCGTCCTCGAACGCGCTGAATAAGGGGGCCCGCCTGAGAGCCGGGGCCGGCACGCGCCTGCACATGCTTGCGCACCGGCTCCGCCTATCTGCGCTCACCCCCGCATGCCGGCGGGAATTTCATATAAACCAGGCGGACGGATTCCAAAATTCGTAAACGTGCGCGCCGGCATTCGCTAGAATGGGAGCTACTCATGCCCGAGAAAGCGCCACCGGCGACCGACGGACCCCTCAGCTTTGAGGCGGGACTGCAGCAACTGGAAAGCATCGTCAAGGAAATGGAAAGCGGCGAGTTGCCGCTGGAGCGCGCGCTGGAGCTTTTCGAGCGCGGCATGAAGTTGAGCGCCACCTGCCGCACCCAACTCGAACAGGCGGAGACACGCGTCGAGATCCTGATGAAGCGGGCGGGCGAGGTGCAGCCCGAGCCGCTTCGTTCGAACAAAGCATGACGCTCGCCGAATACATGGCGGTGCAGCAGAAAACGGTCGAGGCGGCGCTTGATCGTTGGGTGCCGGGCGAGCGCGAGAATCCGGCAATCGTTCATCGCGCGATGCGCTACAGCTTATTTGCGGGCGGGAAGCGAGTGCGTCCGCTGTTGGCGATGGCGGCGGCGGCGGCGGTGTCGGATGCGCCGCGCGGGATTGAGTCGTGCGCTTGTGCGCTGGAGATGATCCACACCTATTCGCTGATCCACGACGATTTGCCGGCGTTGGATAACGACGATCTGCGGCGCGGGCGCCCCACGTGCCACAAAGTTTTTGGGGACGCGATGGCGATCCTGGCGGGCGATGCGCTGTTGACGCTGGCATTTGAGGTTCTGGCCAAGTTGGATGCCGGAGCCGAGCGGCGTATCGAGCTGGTGCGTGAGCTGGCGGCGGCGTCGGGTACCGTAGGCGGGATGATCGGCGGCCAGGTGAACGATATTGAGGGGGAAGGTAAGCCTCCCACGGCCCGGCTGCTGGAATCGATTCATCGCGCGAAAACCGGCGCGCTGCTGCGGGCAAGCGTGCGCATGGGGGCGATTTACGCGGGCGCGGATGCGGAGCAACTGGCGGCGCTGAGCGGGTTTGGCGAACACGTCGGGCTGGCGTTTCAGATCGTCGATGACATTCTGGACGTGGAGCAATCGTCGGAGGCTCTGGGGAAGACGGCCGGCAAAGACGCCGCGCAGAATAAGATTACTTTTCCGGCGGTGTATGGGATTGAACGGTCGCGGGAGATGGCGGAAGAGGAGCGGCTGGCGGCTCACCTGGCGCTGCAGCCGTTTGACGAGCGTGCGCAGCGGCTGCGGGAGCTGGCGGATTTAGTGGTGCGGCGCCAGGCATGACAGCGGGGAGCATGACATCTTCTGTGAAAGTCCGCGTTGACCAATTATTGGTGGAGCGCGGATTGGCGGAGTCGCGCGAGAAAGCGCAGGCGCTCATTATCGCGGGGCAGGTTTTGGTCAACGGGCAGAAGGCGATGAAGCCGGGCCATAGCGTGGCGGGGGAGTCGCGCGTCGAAGTGCTGGAGCGGATGCCTTACGTGAGCCGCGGCGGGTATAAGCTGGCGGGGGCCCTGGAGCATTGGGCTCTCGATGTAACAGGATGGATTTGTTTGGACGTGGGGGCG
The DNA here is from genome assembly GCA_030775965.1 of Acidobacteriota bacterium. Lineage (GTDB taxonomy): Bacteria > Acidobacteriota > Terriglobia > Bryobacterales > Bryobacteraceae > Palsa-187. The sequence continues at coordinate 10,595 of JALYIB010000459.1, forward strand.
TCGACGGGTGGCTTCACGGACTGCTTGTTGCAGCGCGGGGCGGCGCGGGTTTGGGCTGTCGATGTGGGGCACGGGCAGATTGACTGGAAGCTGCGCAACGATCCGCGGGTGGTGGTTCGGGAAGGGGTCAACGCTAGATTTTTGGCGCCTGCGGATTTTCAGGACCGCTTCGATCTCGCGGTTTGCGATGCCAGCTTCATTTCGCTGACGCTGCTGATTCCGGCGATCGCTCCTTTACTATTGCCGCGCGGAAGTATGGTGTTGCTGGTGAAGCCGCAGTTCGAAGTCGAGCGCGGGCAGGTGGGCAAGGGCGGGATCGTGCGCGACGCGGCGCTGCATCGGGCGGCGTGCGCGCGGGTGCGGAACGCTGTCGAGGCGCTGGGGTTCGGCGTTGATATGATCGAGAGCCCCATTCTTGGCGCCGAGGGAAACCGGGAGTTTTTGCTTTATGCCAGCCGCGAAACTCACCACTAAAATTTCTACCGTCGGCATCATGTCGAAACCGCGCAGCGAGCAGGCGGCACGGGTGGCTCCAGCGCTGGTCGAATGGCTCTCGGCCCGCGGGGTGGGCGTTCGCTACGATCCGGAGACGGCTGGGTATTTGGCGCAGGGCTCGGGAGTCGCGCGCGAGAGTGTGCCGGAAGGAGCCCACTTATTGATCGTGCTGGGCGGCGATGGCACGCTGCTATCGGCGGCGCGGGCTTTGCAGGGGCGCGATATTCCCCTGTTCGCGGTGAACCTGGGGAACCTGGGATTTCTGACGGCGATCACGGTCGAGGAGTTATATCCCCAACTGGAGCGGGTGCTCGCAGGGGACTACGCAGTCAGCCGCCGGCGCATGCTGCATACGGAATTGTGGCGCGCGGGTCAGCGCGTGGGATCGTATGAGGCGCTCAACGATATTTCGCTGGCGAAGGCGGACATCGCGCGCGTCATCGATCTGGAAGTGCACGTGGACGATCGCTTCATGTGTCTGTACAAGGCTGACGGGCTGATTGTTTCGACGCCTACGGGATCGACGGCATATTCGCTTTCGGCGGGCGGTCCGATTATGGTTCCCGAAGTGGCGGCGTTGTGCATCACGCCAATTTGTCCGCACATGCTGACGAATCGGCCGGTGATCGTGCCCAATGAAGCCATCATTCAGATCACCATCCGAGGGGACAACACTACTTACTTGACCGTTGACGGGCAGGTGGGCGAGCAGTTGGATAAAGGCGACCGCGTGGTGTGCTGCTGTTCGGAACACACGGTCGAGTTGATCCGGCCAGGCGGGATGCGGTTTTTCGATGTGCTGCGCGAGAAGCTGCAATGGGGCGGGCGGTGAATCGTCGGTGGGAGCGCGTGACTTTAGAGGCGACGGCTGGGTTCGACGAACGTGCGGTGGCCGGGTGCCTGTGCGTTGACCTCATTTTTCCGCGCTTGACGAAAGGTATTTCTCTTTTCGTGGCGGTCGTTTTCCTAACTGCATCCGCGCGGGCGGACGGAGTCACCTTTGGCAAAACGAAAGTGTCATCGCTGACGCAGAATAGCGAAACCAATGTTGATCTGACCATCTCCGATTCCCAGATGACCATACAGGGCAAAAAAGGAAGCCGCATAAAAACTGAGATTCCTTACTCTGCGATACAGAAGATGAGTTATGGACAAATCAAGCATCACCGCATCCTGAGCGGCGCCGCCGTCATGCCGATTTCACCGGGGATGGGTGCGCTTATTATGGCATCCAAGAGCAAAACTAACTATCTCATCGTTGATTACGTTTCTGGTGGAAATCGGGAGACGTTGGTATTGCGGATTGATAACCGAGGCGGGTACCTCTACGCGATCTCGACATTTGAAACGAGCACCGGCAAACAGGTCGAACTTCTAGCTTCGAACTTAACCCTCCTGGACCCTACCATCGGGAGCACGGACGTAAATGACGTGCTTCCTTTCGAAGTGAATGCGGTTGCGATTGCCTTGAAGTCGGCGATGGTGGTCATGGGGTGCAGTGTGACCCTTGAGATCACTGGCCGGATGCAGTGTCAGCGTAAACGCGGGAACTCCGCTCGGACAGGCATTGGAGGCGAGAAGATCATCGCCACCTGGGACGCACAGGGATCGCGAACCCAAGTGCGAATTCAAACTGTCAGAACATCGTTACGCATGAAGAACTGGTCGACGCCGATTTACGAAGAGTTAAAGAAGAATCTTCAAACAATACCCGCCGCAGAAAATCCTGTTCCGTAACACTGAGGACGATTGAAGCTGCCGACCTAGGACTTCTACGGAACTGCCGGGGGAGCGAGAACCGCGAGCACGATCAGACGTTTCTCACCACAGTTGCGGACGCTGTGCATTACGCCGGAGGGAGCGAAGGCGCCGCCTCCGGATGAGACAAATTGTTTTTCGCCACCGACTTGAATCTCGGCTTCGCCTTCGAGGACGACGTAAAGCTTATCTTGTCCCCCGTGGGCGTGAGCGGCGTGTTGCTGGCCGGGTTCAAAACAGTTGAGTCCGGCGAACAGCGTGTCGCCGCTCGCGACATCGGTCTTCGCCATTTTCTCAGACGAGAATTGGGCGAGTCCGGCGAGGCTCTTTACGATCATTTAGGCGCTTGCGGCGACGCCTAGTTTCTTGAACCAGGGAGTCGCGCCTTTTAGCGCGGCGTTCACGGCGTTGATGTTTTCGACGCCCTTCGTGGAAAGGAAATCTTCCAACGCCTTCAGCCCCTGGGTGGCGTAAATGGGCATGCCGTCTTTCCAGGTGGCGCGGCCGCAGAGGACTCCGGAGT
>JALYIB010000460.1 GCA_030775965.1 Acidobacteriota bacterium
CACCTGAAGGTGTCCCAGGGCGTCACCTCGGTGGCTCTCTAAATCGCGGCGAAGGTGCTCACATTCGACCGCCATGCGATGGGCGAAGGCTAGAACCCGCTCGCCACGATCCGTCAGGCCGCTGTATCGCTGACCGCGCTTCAGGATCATGATTCCCATTTCAGCTTCCAACTGCCGCAATGCCGCGGACAGAGTGGGTTGCGAAACGTGGCAGGCCTTGGCCGCCCGTGCGAAGTGTCCTTCTTTCGCTAGCGCAATGAGATACTCAAGTTTACGAATAATCATTTACGGAAGGTGGGATCGCTTTCGATTGCCCATTCTAACTCAGATCCAGAGCAACTTTGATTGATTCGCAAGCAGTGACTGCCCAGGTAATCCCAATCTCACGATGAGCGCGGCTTGCGATATAGTGGCGACGAACTCAGTGTAACTCCTGCATGACGGAGGGCAGGGTGCGGGAGGCGGGTGCGCCCCATTGGAATTCTTTGATGAGAATGGCGGCGATCTCGTCTTGCGTCTTTTGGGCTCGAACAAGCTCTTGGATGCGAGCCCGCATGGCGGCGAGTTTATCTCTGTATGCAAGGACGTCCGCTTTTGTCGCCACGGGACCATGCCCCGGCACGGCAAAATCGAAATCCAGCTTTACGATTTCGTCCAGAGCTTTGCCAAAATCGGTCCAATTACCGCCGTCCGCATAGCTGGCCATGCCGGGAACGCCGGTTGTCATGAGATCGCCCATGGCGACGACGCGCGCCGCCGGAAAGAATACGACAACATCGCCATTTGTGTGGCCGCGGAACTGACGTGCGAGAGCGACGGTCCCGCCTAGATTGAGCTGCATCTCTCCTTCGAAAAGTACCTCCGGGCCGGGCGCTTGATTCGTGCGAACCATGTTTTCTCTCGTGTTCACAGAGGAGATCACCGCCACACCCATGGCCGCCATTTTAGCCGAGCCGCCGCTATGGTCGGCGTGGCTGTGAGTCGCAAAAAGGTAGCGGATGGGTTTGTCGCTCAGCGATTTTACCTTCTCGACGACTTCGTCGTGGTTGCGCTCGAATTTGCAATCCACCAGAATCACGCCTGCACTGGTGAGAACCACAGTCGAGTTGCCGCCCTGTCCCTCCAGGGTATAAACGTTCTCCTTGATCTTTACAATCTGGATCGGGAGCGGCGGCTGTTTTTCTGGATTGGCTTGAGCGAAAATCGGGAGCCCGCACATCGCGAAGAGCGCGGCGGCTGCCAGGCAGCGCCGACCTAGTAGCCACTGACCTAGTATCCACTTTGGCATCTGAGAAACCTGCAACATGACTATTACCCCTGGCCCCTTGCTGAGACGGTCCCGCTTGTCAGAGGCGCGACCGAAAGCATTGACAACGTGAGCATCTTACCATGTGGGGCAGGAGCGGCCAGGCTTTTTGGGATGACGCTTGATCGGAGGAGCGGAATGACGGGGACGATACTGGGGCGGGGAAGACCTTGGGTGCAATCTTATCCGCAAGCCCCGCCCACAAGTTGAATGGGCAGGCTGGTCTTTCGGCTCGTCCGGAACTGATACCGGGCCAACACCACCGCGAACCTCGACGGCTCGCAACGCACTATCTTGCCTACCGTCACCACCTGTAGCGGAACCCGCCCGTCGAGTAGCGACGGCCACTCGATGCTCAACTCCACTCGCACCCCTTCGTTCATTTGGTGCTCCGAGGATATTAGCACGCCGCTGCGGCTCATGTTCGTCACCAGCCCCGTTCCCGCCGCGGGGCAGCGCCGAGCTAGACTGCGATACCGCACTCGCAGTTCCAGGGGAAAACGAACTTTGGACCGGCGCTCCAGCACCTCCGACTGCAAAAAATCTGCCATCTTGTGATTCTTGGAGCGGATTAAGGTCAGGGCGGCGGAACGCATACCCCTGGAGGAGCAAGTGGGTTACCATTTGCTACGCCCAAACCACTGCTATGAATGGGCCGTTAGTGACCACGGGGGGTCGAATGACGATACTCCGCCGAGAAAGAGGCCCTAACACCTGCTAAGCCCCTTGGATATCTTGGCCAAGGGATTGCAGGGATAAGTGCACTAATAGAACTCCGGACGCGAATGGACGTATATGGGCCAGAGATTCCAAGGGCTGGCCTTTATTTGTGAGTTAGGACATCAACTATGAGCACCCTTATTTCCGGCGCGACGAAACCTTCGCCCGCATCCCAAGAG
>JALYIB010000461.1 GCA_030775965.1 Acidobacteriota bacterium
GGAGGAGGCTGACTTGCGGAGTTTCTTGGACGCGGCGAACCGGGGTTAAAGTCCATCGGACCTATGCGAGTTGGTCCGTGCTTTTTGGGCAAGGCAACCGGCTGCACGCCGCGGGGTCGTGGTCTTCGTAGAGACGCTTCAAGACGGGCGCGAACCATTGCGGTTCCGAGGTCCTAGCGGGCGCCTTCCTTGCGGTGGGGAGCTTCGGCGCGGGCGCGTTTCACGATGGTGGCGAAGCGGTGGGCCAGTTCGCGGACGCGGTGGGTTTGGCGGAGTTGGATGGACTCATGGGGGATCAGGGCTTCACCGATTCCAACCGCGGTCGCTCCGGCGCGGATGAACTCGCCTATGGTCTCCTGATTGACTCCGCCGGAAGCGATCAGGGGGATATGCGGGAAAGGCGCTTTCAGGGCGTGGATATAATGAGCGCCGCCGACTTGCGCGCAGGGGAAAATTTTCACGAAGTCGCAGCCAATGCTCCAGGCCTTCATGACTTCGGTGGGCGTGAGCGCGGCGGGGATCACAAGAGCATCGGTGGTAGCGGGGAACGGAGCGCTTCCCAGGTCGAGTCCGGGGCCGGTTAGGAACTGGGCGCCTTCGTCCAGGCAGCGGCGGGCGGTGGCGAGGTCCATCAACTCGCCCGCTCCCACGATGACGTTGGGATGATTGCGCACTAGGGCGGCGAAGAGGTCGAGCGCGCCGGGGACGATCATGGTAACTTCGACGATGGGAATTCCGGCAGCGGCGATTTCTTTGGTGATATAGTCGGCGTCTTCCAGAGTGGAGACGCGGATGCAGGGGATGATGCCGATCTCAGCGATGCGCGCGTGAACTTCTGACTTACTCATGCATTGATATTGTATTTGACGCGCCCGAGCGGGCGCTCGTATCATCCTTGTGGCATTGTTGATTCCTACCATGTTGGGGGAACTTCAACCGCTCGAATCAGCTGGCTTTTGACCAGATTCCTGGACGGGGAGTATTGAGTATACTGACCAAGAGTCCGAATGAAATCACCAGCGAAGTGTTTCCCAGGAGCGGCCGGCGCGTGCCGCTGGTGGATGGCGGCGGCGCTGCTGGCGGCTCCGGCGGTGAGCCTGGCGCAGACCGATGAGATTCAAGTCTACGACGCGAACATTGCCGATAAGGGCAAATTCAATTTGATGATTCACAATAATTTCACGCCGGAGGGGCGGACGATTGCGGATTTTCCCGGAGGCGTCGAGTCGAAGCACGCGCTGGTAGGCGTTGCGGAGTGGGCTTACGGCGTGACGGATTGGTTCGAGCAAGGGCTGTATCTCCCGCTCTACAGTTTTTCGCAAAACGATGGCGCGACCTTCAACGGCTTCAAGATTCGGGAGCTGTTCGTCAGGCCGCACGCGGACGAGCGTAAATTTTTCTACGGGGTGAATTTCGAATTCAGCGTGAACCGAGCGCAATGGGATCCGCGGCGCTACACCTCTGAAGTGCGGCCGATCGTGGGATGGCATTTGCATCCCATCGACATCATCGTGAATCCGATCATGGACACTTCCTACGCCGGCGGATTCAAAAGTCTGGACTTCGCGCCAGCGGTGCGGGTGGCTTATCATTTCTTGCCCAAGTGGGCGGGAAGCATTGAAGAGTATGCCGATTACGGCCCGTTCCGGCAGATTTATTCGGCGCACGAACAGTGGCAACAGGTGTGGGCGGTATTGAACCACGAGGGTAAATTTGTGAATATCGAGACTGGCATAGGGTTCGGAATGACTAGCGCTACTGACCGGATGACGTTGAAGCTGATGCTGTCGCGCGATCTTAACTGACGATTGCGATCTGTAAACGCGATTCCCTTCCCCACACGCTCGACGATTTTGAGACTGGCGCGCCGTCGCTGCCCGGTGAAGGTGGCAATGTCTGGGACGCGCCAGTAAATTCTGGTTTCGCGATGGGATCGGCCGTGGCGGGAGTGCTAAACTGAGGTGGATCGCAACAAACCGCGCGCCCGTAGCTCAGCCTGGATAGAGCGTTTGCCTCCGGAGCAAAAGGTCAGAGGTTCGAATCCTCTCGGGCGTACCACTTAACTCCTTGATTCTTCTCATTCCGCACTTTCCGAACTCCCTCCTCTCCCTGCCCAAAACCTCGGAAACGTATCAAAACTGTATCAAAACCCCCTCAGGCGTGAACGGCCGTATCAAAACTCTTCGCCAATTCTGATTCATTTGCGTGGCGGTTCATCTTTGCTAATGCTTCCCGCTTCATCCCCAGTTTCATCTGTGAATACTTCTTGAAAACCTGCGCGTCACTTTGCCTCAGTAGCTGGGTTACCCACTCGTCGGCAACGCCACCGGCACTGAGCCTAGTCGCGTAGGTCGAGCGGAGATCGTAAAGTCGGAAGTATGCAACGCCGGCCTTTCGCAACGTGCGTTCCCAGGTCTTCTTAAAATTCCCCTGGGGGCGATCCGGATATTTGGAACTTGGAAACAGCCAAGGCCCAGGCCCAGACAGCACCAACTGATCCCGCATCGCCTGGGCTGCAATCTCCGTTAGGGGAACTTCCGCTACGCCGGTTGGCGTCTTGGAATCGGGAATGAACACCAGCCCATTGTCTAGATCGACCTGCTCCTTCCGCATCGGAGCCAGCTCCTTATAAACGCGAAGCCCCGTCTCAGTAATGATTCGAATCACGTTCCGCAGGTACGCTCGTGCATGCCCCTCGATCAGTTGCTGCTCCGACCAGGTGACATAGTGTGGGCGGAATAGCCCCTTGACGGAAACCGGGAACTCGACCCCGGCACATGGGTTCGCCGCAAGGAGTTTCTTCTTGACGGCGACACTGAACACCCGCCGCAAGACGCGGAACTCCTGGTGAACCGTGGTCGCTTTGACGGTCTTAGGCAATTCCACAACACCACTCTTGCGCCGAACTGTCTTACGGCTTCTTAGCCGCAGCCGGAGATGGTGTTCGATTTGCATCGCATCGATGTCTGACAGCTTCATCGGGCCGAATGCTCCCCGAAGGCTTCGAAGTGCCGCCTTGTTGGCAGCGTGTGTTTTTGCCGCGCGAATCGGCGGCTTGGAATGGTTTTCCAAGAAAAATTCAGCCCAGTCATTGAACGTGAGTTGCTCTCCTTTCCGGACGATATCCAGCGTATTGTTGTCCCGGGCTGCCAGACGCTCTCGAAGAGTGCGCTGCGCCTCATTCCAGTCCTCGGTGTCGGTCGATTCCATGCGGCGTTGACCGGACCGATCCCGGTAACGCATCCACCAAATCTTGGTGTCTTTCCTCTGGTAGATAACACCGTCATGTTTACTAGGTCGCGCCATGTCCCATCTCCTGTTTGAAAGTTGCGCGGAAGGGCTCGAGATCCGACCGTAAGAACCGGATGTTTCGGCC
>JALYIB010000462.1 GCA_030775965.1 Acidobacteriota bacterium
CTACATAGCGGCGGTCGATATCGCCGCGCGCGCCCACGTCGACGATGTGATCGCCGCTGACCGCTACCGCGCCATTCTCGATCACGCGGCGCTGCGGGTCCATGCTCACTACCCAACGCGCGCTCCAAATCGCATCGACGCGGGTGGGGGACTGAGCCCACGCGGTTGCAGTGAACGACAATAGCAAGAGCCTAAAGATACGACGCATCGAATGCTCTCGGGAACAGGTCTTTAAGTTGCAGGGTTTCGGTTTTGCCGCGGAGATTCAGCAGCGTGATTTCGATGTCGCCGCAGAATTCCCACAGGATCTGGCGGCAGGCGCCGCAGGGGGGAGTGAGAGCGTCGGTATCGGCGGCGATGGCAATCCGCCGGAACTTGCGTGCGCCTTCCGACAGGGATTTGAACACCGCGATACGCTCCGCGCACAGCGTAAGTCCGTAGGTCGCGTTTTCGACGTTGCACCCGGTATGCACGCGTCCGCTCGAATCTTCGAGCGCGGCGCCTACGCGGAAGTGCGAATAAGGTGCATGGGCGTTTTCGCGCGCCGCCAGTGCGGCGGACGCCAGGGGATCGGCCATGTCGCTAGAGTAACGCGTCGACGAGTTGCTTGTAATCCGAGGGCGCGAGCAGGTGAAAGCGAATTTCGAGCGCAGTGAAGGGGCGGACGGCCGCGGTCATAGCCGCCGTCGGTAAGTCCGGGCTGGCCAGCAGCAGACTCCCGTCGGCGATTTTGAAGGGCAACACCCGCCATTCGCGAACGATGCGCTCGGGAAGCGCGCGGGCTACGCGCAGCCGGACTTCGCTGGGGTCGATCCGGGCGATCGGCAGGCCCTGTTGCAGGCTGAGTGCTTCGTAGAGATTTACTTCATTGAGTTCACCGCTCGCCACCAGGAACGCTCCCAGCCGTTTTCCCGGCGGGCAAGCCGCCAGAGCAGCTTGCAGCGCGGGGGCATCCAGATAGCCCAGGAACTGTAGAATCTCTCCCAGCGGGCGTTTGTGCGAAAGCAGCGCCGCGCGCGTGGGGTAGGAGTGTTCCGTCTTGATCCAACGCAGCGGGATTCTTCGTATCCGCGCATTCGCATAGCGCGCCACGGCCTGTATCGTCGCGGCCGCGTTCAGCAAATTGGCGTAGGGCAGGCGCAGCGGTACGCCGAGCGCGAATACGAATCCGTAGACGCGCGCCACGCAACCCATGCGGATCGCGATACGAATCGCTTGAAATGCCAGTGTCACTGCAGTGAGTTCAGTCGCGAGCGGCGTCATGCGCGTCCACATCGCCGTCGTCAGGCCGTAGAGAAATACGGCATTGGCCACCACGCCCAGGGGATTGCCGAGCAGGCCTTTGCGATCCCTCCACAGCCAGTACATTTCACTGCGTGTACCGGCCCAACCGAAGCGCTCCCAGCCTTGCAGTGCGATGCCCAAAACCCAGCGAGTGCGCTGGGCGAGCGCCGTCGTCCATTTTGTCGGAAAGAATTCGCGGGTCGCCACGAAATCGCGTCCCGCTGGCTTCAGACGCGTGAGGGGAACGAAAACCTGACCGCAACCCAGGCGGTATAACCGCAGTCCGCTTTCGTAATCTTCGGTGAGTGACGCGGGTTCAAATACGCGATTTTCGCAAGCTCGCGCCAGAGCGTCAAGAGCGTCGCGGCTGTACCCCGTGCCCACGCCCGAGCCCGGAACGAAGCAGCCGAACGAAGAGCGCACCACCATATCGCGTGTATGGTATTCGGCAAACTCATCGCAATACACGCCGTGCGTGAAAGACCAAAACGGTGTCGCTAACGCCAGCACCGGGAGCTGGATGAAACCAAACTGTGTCGCGTAGGCATTGATCCAACACAGCTCCTCGGGATGAATCAAATCCTCGGCGTCATGCGTGATGAAGACTTCAAAGGCGATGCCGTTTTGTTCTTCGTAGAGTCCCACATGCTGGTAGATCCAGTTGAGGCAATCGGCTTTGGAGGTGGGTCCATCGTGCGGGCAAACCGCCAGGTGGACATTATTGAAACGCTCGGAGATGGACGCTACAGCTTCCTCCGTCAACCCGTCGTTGGCGTAGATGCCGGCGAAAATGTGGAAATCCGGATAGCGGATGGCTGCCAGATTGTGCTCCAGCATGCGCGCGATCACGGCGTGCTCTTTCCACAGTGGAACCAGGATCGCGATCGGGCGCGGGGGCACGTCGGGGATGTGGCGTGGATCGCGGCGCGAGACGGTGAGCCGTTCCGCTGCCCATGCGTAGAACCAGGCCAGATCGACGGCGATGTCGTCGAGTCCGCTCAGGAGGAAGATCGCCGCCAGCGGCGTGACCAGCCACAGGACAAAATTGTCGAAGTCATGCGCGGGCACTTATAGATGAGTGGCGGCGGCGGCCCAAGAATCTCACGCGTGATGATTCAGGGGGCCGTTTCCCGCGCCCAATCCGGGCGCGTTGCGCAGCGCCCCGGTAATAAACAACTTGGCGCGTGCCACGGCGTCTACCAGGCGCGTGCCTTTCGCCAGCTCTGCGGCGATGGCAGCCGAGTAGGTGCATCCCAAGCCGTGAGTATGGCGAGTTTCGATGCGCGGCGCGGTGAATTCGCGGATTTCGCCCCCATTGAAATACAGGAGATCCAGAGCATCCCCGCTCAGGTGGCCGCCTTTTATCAACACGTTCGCTGCACCGAAAGACGCTAATTTTTGGGCGGCGCGGGCCATGCCGTCGCGATCTTCCACCACCAGGCCGGTGAGCGCGGCGGCCTCGTCCAGATTGGGGGTCAACAGGAAGGTCCGCGGAAGCAATTGTTCCATCAGCGCTCTGCTAGCCGCTTCGTCGAGCAGGCGGGCGCCGTGTTTGCTGATCATCACGGGGTCGACTATTAAAGGGAAGGAGAAATGCCCGGCTTCTCGCGCCACCGCTTCGACGATCTCGCGCGACCCTAACGCTCCCACTTTTGCCGCTTGCGGCGGGATGTCTTCGAGCACTGCCCGGATCTGCGCGGCGACCAATTCCGGGTCGAGCGTCGAAACGCGCGTGACGCCGCGAGTGTTCTGCACGGTGATCAAGGTCACTACCGCCTCGCCATACACGCCGAAGCGATGAAATGTTTTCAGGTCGGCCTGGAGGCCCGCGCCGCCGCTGGGGTCCGAGCCGGCAATGGTAAGCGCAACCGGGATCATCCATTTCAGTCTAGGGAAAGTTCAATCGCGGCGTGGTCACCACGCCGGCGGCATTGTTGAGGGTCACGGTCACTCCTCCTACTTGAGTCACGTCGCCGGTGACAGGAAATGAGATGTTCATCAGGAAAGAGCTGCCTGCGGTCTGGCCTTGAAAGAAAGCTTTGAAGTTAGCGGTGAAGTCGGCGGAGAGCGAGGTAATCGATTTGCCGCTGCGGTCGACGAAGGCGAAGGACAGGGC
>JALYIB010000463.1 GCA_030775965.1 Acidobacteriota bacterium
GATCCTGGCCGCGGATGATATGGCTAATGCGCAGATCGGCGTCGTCGGCGCAGGAGGCCATGTGATACGTCGGCAGCGTGTTGCTGCGCAGCAGGGCGAAGTCTTCGATGTCGGCGGTGGCTTTGGACTGCTCCCCATAGACTAGGTCCGTAAAAGTTACTGCCTCGCGCGACTCGCGGGGCACACGATAGCGCACTACGAACGGCTCCCCGGCGGCGGCGCGACGGTCGCTTTCTTCACGCGAGAGCTGGCGCATCGTGGGATGAGAAATCCAGTGGCCCTCCATGTGCGTCTTCTCTTCTGTTTCGACTTCCAAAGGCGTGAAGTCGCGATAGGCCAGGCCTTTCGCAAGAATCTCATTGGCGAGTTCGCGGTGCAGGTCCAATCTTTCGGACTGGCGGTAGAGTTCGTCCCAGCCTAAGTCCAGCCATTTCAATCCATCAAAGATAGAATCGAGCGAGCTCTGGGTATTGCGCTCGACATCGGTGTCGTCGATGCGCAGGATCATGGCGCCCTGGTTGTGCCGGGCGTATAGCCAATTGAAAATGAAGGTTCTCGCGCTGCCGATGTGCAGATAGCCCGTCGGCGAGGGAGCAAAGCGAACTCGCAGCATCTAATTCTTTTAGGATAACAGCGCGCGTTGGGGCGTACTAAGGTATTTACGTGTCAACTTCGTCGTAGCGTTCTCGTCTGATCGGTAGTAAGATCAGTGAGCCGGTGGAGGGCGACGAATGCGGGGAAATACGTTGCGGGTGATATTCGCGGGCTTGAGTCTCTTCGCGCCGGTCTACGCGCAAACGGTTACCGTCACCCCGACGGCTGTCTCCGTGCATTTGGGTACGTTTTTTCAATTTAGCGATAAGGTCACGGGGACGACGCCCACTACTGCCGGCTGGACGGTTGCGTTACCGGCGGGCGCCACTGGCTCTCCGGGAACGATCAGCGCGGGCGGGCGCTATACTCCGCCGGCGGCGATTCCGAGTAGCGGGACGGTGATTGTGACGGTGACCAGCACGGCCGCGCCCACGGCTTGGGCTACTGCCACCGTGACGTTGCTGAACCCGTATCCGACGGTGGCTTCGACCAGTCCCGCGAATGTTGCTGCCGGAGCCTTTACCCTGACGATCAACGGCAGCGGATTCGTGCCGGGGGCGCAGGCGTTTTTCGGCGGCGTGCCGCTGGTCACAACATATGTATCGGCCACGCGGCTGACGGCTAGCGGGACGGCCACGGGGTCGCAGTCCGGTAGTCAGATTCCGGTGACGGTGACGAATCCCGACCCGGGCTCGGCGACATCGGTAGATGTCGTGAGCGTGCTGGTGGGGACGCCGGTGTCCGGCCATCGAGTGGCGCTCAACGTCGCCGCGCGTTTTCTGGATCAGGCGGCCTATGGGCCGGACGCTGCGTCGATCGCGCAGGTGCAGGCGGTGGGATTGCAGACTTACTTGAACGAGCAGTTCACGGCGCCGATCTCGCCTTACCCGGACCCCAGCACTACCGGCTACGGCCTGGGACAGGTGCAGGCGCGGTTTTTTGTGAACGCGGTGCACGGGCAGGATCAGCTTCGCCAGCGCGTCGCGTTCGCTCTGACCCAGATATTTGTGGCGTCGGGGGTGGAAGAGAATACGCCCACGCAATTGGTGCCCTATTTGCAGCTTTTGAAGAACGACGCCTTCGTCAATTTCCGGCAGCTGATGGAAGATGTCACGTTGAGTCCCACGATGGGCGAATACCTGGACATGCGGAACAACGACAAGGCCGACCCGACTCGAGGTACCAAGGCCAATGAGAATTTCGCCCGCGAGCTGATGCAGTTGTTTACCATTGGCCTGTCGCAGCTCAATCAGGATGGCAGTCTGCAACTGGATGCCAGCGGCAATCCGATTCCTACTTACGATCAAAGTGCGATCCAGAATTTCGCGAAGATTTATACCGGCTGGACGTATCCGACGAAGCCGGGCGCGACGCTGCAAAAACACAATCCGGCGTACTACATCGGGCCCATGGTGGCTTTTGAAGCGAACCACGACACCACTTCGAAGACGCTGCTGAACGGGCTGGTGGTGCCCGCGGGCGGGACGGCGGAGTCCGATTTGAAGGCGGCGCTCGACGACATTTTCAATCACCCGAACGTTGCGCCGTTCATTAGCAAGCAATTGATCCTGCATCTGGTGACCAGCAATCCTTCGCCCGCCTACGTGAGCCGGATCGCAGCGGTGTTTAACGACGACGGGGCCGGGGTGCGCGGGGACATGTGGGCGGTGGTCAAGGCGATTCTGCTCGATCCTGAAGCGCGGGCGGGCGATGACGGTCCGGCGCTGACGCCTCCCGATACCAGCGGGCACTTGCGCGAGCCGGTGTTTGCGGTGGCGTCCATTCTGCGTGGGTTGGGCGCGGTGGTGAACGACACCAACAATCTGACGGCCCAGGCAACGACTGTAGGCCAGACGGTTTTCGCGCCGCCGACGGTGTTCAGTTATTTCACGCCCGGGTTCAGTATCCCTATCGATTTCACCAGGGGCGCGGCGCTGCTGGGTCCTGAGTTTCAGTTGCAGACTCCTTCGGCTGCGGTGGGGCGAGCGAATATGGTCAACACGTTTGTCTACGGCGGGCTGGGCAATGGCGCGGTGATCGATTGGACGGCGTTGACGAATCTGGGCGCCACTCCGCAAGCCCTGCTGGATGCGGTGAACAACGCCTTCCTGTACGGCCAGATGCCGGCTACCATGCACACGCAGATTCTCGCGGCGGTCAACGCGATTACGGGAACCAGTACGGCAGTGTATAAGGCGCGCGCGCAGGCCGCCGTTTATCTCACGGTCTCATCTTCTTATTACAATGTGGAGCACTAAACCCATGCAGATTCCATCCAGAAGACAGTTCCTGGCGTTGAGTGCCCGCACGCTGGCCGCGATCGGCGCCGCCAGCGTGGCCGGACGATTGAGTCAGGTGAATGCGCTGGCCGCGACCGCTTGTCCTTCCGATTACAAGGCGCTGGTGTGCGTGTTCCTATTCGGCGGCAATGACGGTAATAACACTGTGATTCCGATTTCGACGCCTGCCAGTAATGCGAACAATTCCTACGCCAAATACGCGGCCGTGCGCGCGGGGCTGGCGCTGCCGCAGGCGAGCCTGAATTCCATCAACACTTCTAAAGGCGACGAGTATGGGCTGCATCCGGGTCTGGTGGAACTGGCGAACCTCTACAACACCAAGAAGAACGTGGCAGTACTGACCAACGTCGGCAGCCTGGTGACTCCGCTGACGCAGAGCGATTATTTGAAGCAGACCAAAGCCATCCCACTGAATTTGTTTTCGCACCTGGATCAGCAAACCGAGTTGCAGACTTCAATGGCGCAGGGCTTCGCGACCACGGGTTGGGGCGGACGGCTGGCGGACGCCATGCAGGGTTGCAACACGACGGGCTTCCCCACCATCGTGTCGGTGGGCGGCAATGCATTATTCGCTACTGGGACGCAGACCAATCCGGCCACGGTCACGGCGGGCCAGGTGCTCGGGCTGCAAGGATACTCGACCAGCGCATCTTCACAGGCGCGCTTGACGGCGCTGCAAAACCTGTTGAGCTTCGACAATGGGCTTACGCTGGTGCAAGCGTCGAATGCGATTGCGTCCAACGGAGTCAACCAGGCGACGGTGCTGAATACTGCGCTGGCGGGCGGCACTGCGTTGGCCACGGTTTTCCCGAACACTTCGCTCGGGCAGCAGTTGGCGCAGATCGCCAAGATCATCAACGTACGTGCGGCGCTGGGAGTGAACCGGCAAATCTTCTTCGCCTACCTGGGAGGCTTCGACACCCACGACCTGGAATTGAACGACCAGGGCACTGGGCTAGCCGCGGTCAGCCAGGCGCTGAATGCGTTCTACAACTCGACTGTCGAAATGGGCGTGAGCCAGGAAGTGGTCACGTTCACGGAGTCCGATTTCGGACGCACGCTGCAGCCGAGCGGCGGCGCGACTCTTGGAACCGACCACGCCTGGGGCAGCCACCACTTCATCATGGGCGACTCCGTCAAGGGCGGCGACGTCTACGGCACGTTCCCGACGCAGGTGCTGCAGGGTCCCGACGACGCCAACAATCGCGGCGTGTGGATTCCCACCACCAGCATCGATCAATACGGCGCCACCTTGGCGAACTGGTTCGGCGTCGATCCCGCGCAGCTCGGCAACGTCTTCCCGAATCTGGTGAACTTCGCCGGACTGCCGCTGCCGGCATTCCTGTAAATCTTGCAAGCCGCATTTTACAAGTTGTTTACAACTTCTTAACCTCCTGCCCCCGCGCCCGGGTATAATCGTGACGCGTGGCAGGCGATCGTCTCTCCGGCTCCTTTTGGATTCTCTTCCTCTACGACATCTGCGAAGAAATCCGCCTGGAGACTCTGCGCGGGCTGTTGGGCGTGGAGCCACGGCGCGAACCGAGCTTTCGCCATCCCTCACCCCAATATGTTCGCTTTGAAAGACCGCCGGTGGTGCAGCGGCTGGAGCCCATTGTGCTCGAGAGCGGCAGCCCGCTGCAGGGCGAGTTGAACTATTACGAATACGGGGTGGTGAGCATTAAGCTGGAATTGCCCTTCGAAGTAGACTGGCCCCAGTTAGTGGATCTTTCAAGCCGCTGGATCGAAGCGCCCGAGCTCGCAGCGCGCGCCGCCCGCACCGTGCGCGAATGTCTAAAGGGCGTGCACGCCGCGCTGGTGAATCCGCACGAAGCGTGGCTCGACGAAGATTACTACATCATCCATCTCAAGAACACGGGCGCGCCGGCGGCCGAATTGATCGACCGGCATGGCAAGGAGATCGCCAAGATTGTGCGCGGCGAACTGGCGGAACTATCGCCGGGCGAAACCAGCGAGATTCTCGGTTCACGCATGTCCTACTATCCCGAGGATCTGTTGGTAGTGGGCTGGACGGCGGCCTTTATTCACGACACCGCGGAGGGCGCTGCGTCGACCATTCAATTGCTGGAATACGCCAACACGCAGTTGCTCGAGTTTCGTTATTACGATCAGGTGTTGAGCAGTCTGCTGGAAGGCGTATACAAATCGCTGGAGAAAAAGGCTGGCGCGTTCGCGCGCTGGCGGCTCGCCTCGCAGGCCCAGAACTTGAATAAGATTCGTTTGGATATTCGCGAGCTGACCGAGCGCGTGGATACGTCGATCAAGTTCCTAAGCGATATGTTCTCCGCGCGCTTGTACCGTCTGGCCTCGACGCGATTGGGAGTGGCGGATTATCGCCGCCTTGTCGAAAGCAAATTGCACACCGCAGGCGAGCTGTATGAGTTCATGATGGACCAGTTCCACGAGGGCCGTGCCTTTGTGATGGAAATGGTCATTATTGTGATTTTACTAATCGATCTGCTATTTATTTTTCGCGGGAAGGGCTAGCGCCGGCCAAGCCAATTTGGAGCGTGGCGGAGAGAGAGGGATTCGAACCCTCGTTAGAGTTTCCCCTAAACACGCTTTCCAAGCGTGCGCCTTCAACCACTCGGCCATCTCTCCGTTTCGGGGGCGATAACAAGTTTAGCGCGGTGGCGTGCTTCAGCGCACCTCTTTCTACAGCGGCTTGAATAAGGTTGTTGTTTTTCTTTCACATTGCCTTGGGATCGAAAGATCGTAAAGAAGTAACGCCGGCCTCCTTGCTGCCGCACGGGAGGCGTGCATCGGAGGTCGCGTCCCGATTTGTGTTTTTATGGAAAGGTGCCTGAACGATTCAACGAACCGCGGATCGCGCTCAACCGTATCTACACCAAGCGCGGAGACGCCGGAGAAACGGGATTGGTGGGCGGGCAGCGCGTCCCGAAAGATACGCGACGCATTGAAGCGTACGGCACTGTGGATGAACTGAACGCCTTCGTCGGCTTGGCGGCTGTATCGTGCGCGGAAGATTCGAGACTGGCGCCGCTGGCCGCGATTCTGCGCCGCGTGCAGCACGAGTTATTCAACCTGGGGTCGATTTTGGCGACGGAACCGGCGGACGTGCGTCCGCAACAGCCGCGCGTGACGGCGGCGGAGATCGCGCAGTTGGAGCGTGAAATCGATTCGATGAACGCGAGCCTGCCCACTCTGCACAGCTTCGTCCTGCCAGGGGGGGCGCGCCTGAATGCCGAACTGCACGTTACGCGCACGGTTTGCCGCCGCGCCGAGCGGCTAGTGGTAGCGATGGCGCGCGAAGAATCCATGCCGCCTGAAGCGATCCCGTACTTGAACCGTTTGAGCGACGCCATGTTCGTTTGGAGCCGCTGGGTGAATCACGTTTTGGGTGTTCGCGAAGTGTTGTGGGAACCTAACGCCGCTGCTTCAGGCCGCGAAGATGTGCCGTAGGGCTTCGCCTACTTCCGTAAAGCGAAATTGAAAACCGGCGCGCAAGGCCGCTTGGGGGATCACGCGCTGGCTGGCTAGAATCGCCTGTGACATTTCGCCCAATAGAATTTTGAGCGCCAGCGTGGGGACTGGAAGGATGGCGGGACGATGCAAGGCTGCCGCGAGCTCCCGCGTAAATTCGGCATTGGTCACGGGATTCGGAGCAACGGCATTCACGGCGCCGCGCAAGGTTGAGGTCGCAATGGAAAATTCAACCAGCGAGATCAGATCGTCCAGGTGAATCCAGGAGGTCCACTGCTTGCCGTCTCCTAAGCGCCCGCCCACGCCAAAGCGGAACGGGAGCGCTATCTGGGGGAGCGCGCCGCCTCCGCGTCCCAGTACTACGCCGATGCGCGGAGTCACAACGCGTACGCCGAATTCTTCAGCGGCGCGCGCTTCTTGTTCCCAAGCGACGGCGACTTGCCCTAGAAAGCCGGAACCTGGCGGCGATTCTTCCGTGAGGATTTCAGCGCCGCGCGAGCCGTAGTAACCGATCGCGGAAGCACTGATCAACGCAGCGGGCGGGTGCTGCCGAAGCGCGGCGACCAACGTTCGCGTGCCTTGGACGCGGCTGTTCATAATGCGTTCTTTCGCCGCGGCCGTCCAACGCTGGGCGACCGGTTCACCAGAGAGGTTCACCACCGCTCCGCATCCCGCGAACGCCTCCGCACTCGGCGGAGTCCGCAGCGAAACGGCGGTGACGGTGTGGCCGTTCGCGCGCAGGCGCTCCGCGATGGCGCGTCCGATAAAGCCCAATCCTCCGGTGATGACGACTTTCATGCGATTTCGCGAATGTAAGCGTCGACGTCCGTCTTCCGCTTCATCCCCTCCAGGCTCATATAGCGCGTCATCCCGAAAATCTTGCGCTCCGTCCACGGGCGGTCGTGCAGACCGAAGCACCAAAGAATGTTGGCATAGGTGTTGGGATCGCGCCCGTCCAACGCATAACGATCATGCAGATAAATCATCGTAGCCAGCGCTTCCTCGGGAGTGGCGGACCACTCCAGGATCTTTTTTCCCCAATACATCCGATAGTAGCCGTGGATAACGCCGCGGGTCCGCAGTTCGGTCTGCGTGGCATTCCATAAGACATCGTGGGTGGCGGCGCGCTCAAATTGTTCGCGGCGGTACAGCGGGTCGCGCGGGTCGCCAGCGTGTTTTGCGAGCGTTTCCCGCGCCCAATGGGGCAACGCATCCAGCGAATCGAGGGAGGGCGAGAAACGCGCGAAGTTAAAAGCCAGCTCGCGGCGAACAATCAACTGTTCCAGAAATTCGTCCACGATCAGCTTGTGTTCGGCCGCGTAGTCGCGCACGGCCAAGGCGACTTCGAGCGAGGAAATGTGTCCGAAGTGCAGATACGGGCTAAGTCCCGATGTCGCGCGCGCCGAGAGCTCCCGGCTGAGCTTGGCGTAGCGGCGCAAATTATTTTCGAGAAAATAGCGAAGACGACGCTTGGCTTCATCGCTGCCGCCGCGATACTCGGTCGAAGGCGGAACCGAGTGGTCGATCTCGCAATTGGCCACTATCTCGGCGATGTTGTATTTGGTCACGCTCGTGTGCAGCGCGGGCAACGCACCGGTGAAGCGGCATTTCACGCGCGTAGTCAGTACAGGTTGGAGGCACTCGTCAAGCACCTTCCGGATCTTTGGACGGATGGTGTACGCAGCGTATTCCTGTTTGGTGAAGTGCGCCATCGGCACGATGCAACTGGAATCCACGGCGAAGTAAGGAATGGTCAGTTTTTCCGGAATCCTACGGTTGTAATCGCTAGCGACAAACACTGGATAATCATCGGTCACCACGGCGGCGGCATCGGCAGCTAAGCGATAGAACGCGTCGTTGGCGTCCGCGCAGCGCCGCCGCAGATGGAAAACGTAACCGATGCCCAACGCTTGCAAACCCCGGGCGGTTCCCGGCACGCCTTCCAGTAGAAAAGTATGAAAGCGGTCGTTCGCATTGGGATAAGAACAGGCCAGCCCTTCGTAAAACAGCACAGCCAACTTCAAACTATTCGCCATCTCTATCGCGTGGGCCAGAGCGTGATTGGATTCCACTCGACGGTTCATCCGCGCCCAGTACAAAACGTAACCGCCGCGCGCGCGCATTTCGGATTGGTTTAGCTGGCGGACTCGATTGAGTAGCACCTGCCCCCAGAATAAGGCATGACCGCATTAAGATATGATGAAGAGCACGGATAAAGTTCGCCTGGACAGGGGGCTTACCAGGGTCCCGTGAGATTGTGAACCGAGGATCTTTCCATGGAAAAGCAAGCGCAAAACATACAAGAAGCATTTCTAAACAATGCGCGCAAAGACAAAACGTTTTTGACAATTTACCTGATGAGTGGCGTGAAGCTTTCAGGACGTATTAAAAGCTTCGACAAGTACTCCGTGGTGCTTGAAACCAACAGTCAGGAACAGCTCATCTTCAAACACGCCATTTCCACGGTGGTGGTCTCGCGGCCGTATCATTCGGCCCCGCAGTCCAACGCCGCCAGCGTGGGCACGCATGTTGCGCCCGGCGCTCCGGCCGTCGAAGAGCATCCCTAAAGCAAGCCTTTGTCAGCCGTCGAAGAAGTTGCGATTCTGGTCGGCCTGAACCTTACGGGCCGGGGGGCGCAGCACAAGTCTTCGGGCGGCGAATCTACGCAATCGAGCGCCGAAGATTCGCTGGCGGAACTGGCATCGCTCGCCGCGACGGCGGGAGTGCGCGTTGCCGAGAGCCAGATTCAGTCGCGCCCGAAGGTCGATTCGGCCACGCAGGTGGGCTCCGGCAAAGTGGATGAGCTCAAGGCGCTGATTCACCTGCACGGAGCGGAGGCGGTGATCTTCGATCGCGAGCTGACACCCACGCAGCAGCGCAATCTGGAAAAGGCGCTGGATGTGAAAGTGCTGGATCGCACGCAACTCATCCTGGACATCTTCGCGCGCCGTGCGCGCACCCGGGAAGGCCAGTTGCAAGTAGAGCTCGCGCAGTTGAACTATCTGCTGCCGCGGCTGACGGGCCACGGAGCGGCCATGTCCAGGCTCGGCGCCGGTATCGGCTCACGCGGTCCTGGCGAAACCAAGCTCGAAACCGATAGGCGCCGTATTCACCAGCGCATCCACGCAATCGAGCGCGGACTCGAACGCGTCCGCAGTGGGCGCAGCACGCAGCGCCAGCAGCGGCAGGCCGTGCCGCTCGCTACCATCGCGCTGGTGGGCTACACCAACGCCGGCAAGTCGTCGTTGTTCAATCGCCTCACCGGGGCAGAGGTGCTCGCCGACGCCAAGATGTTCGCCACGCTCGATCCCACCGTTCGCCATATCACGCTGCCCTCGCGCCGCCGCGTGCTGATGAGCGATACCGTGGGCTTCATCCGCCACCTGCCCACCACGCTGGTGAAAGCTTTCCGCGCGACGCTCGAAGAGGTGATCGAAGCGGAGCTGCTGCTGCACGTGGTGGACGCCAGTTCGCCAGAAGCCGCCGAGCACACCGCGCACGTGCTGGCTACGCTCCAGGAAATCGGCGCCGACACCACGCCGCAGATTCTGGTGTTGAATAAAATCGATCAGATTCCCGGCGAGCCCGACGCCCAATCGCTCGCCCGCCGCATCCTCGAAGACCCTAACCACCAGCCCGCGGGCGCGGTGGCCATCTCGGCCCGCACCGGCGCCGGCTTCGACGCGCTGCTTCAAAAGATCGACCAGACGCTGGCGCTCGACGCCGTCACGGAATGCACCTTCCGCATCCCGGCCGGCGAGGGCGGTCCCATTCACACGTTGCATGAACGAGCGCGCGTGCTCTCGACGCGCTACGCGGGCGACGATTGCGTGATCCAGGCCGAAACTCCCGAGTCCATCCGCCGCCGCCTGGCAAAATATCTGGTGGCGTAGGCTATCATGAAAAGCAACGGATGAACGGGCCAAATCTGCTCACACTTTTGCGGATTTTCTTTGTCCCGCTGCTGGTGGCAGCGCTGCTCGGAGGGGGGTTTGTAGAACCCTATTTAGCCGCTTTGACGGGGCCGCTGGCAATCACGCGCGAAACCTTCGCGCTTCTGATCTTCCTGGCCGCCGCCGCCACTGATTTACTTGACGGATATCTGGCGCGGCGCTGGGGCCAGA
>JALYIB010000464.1 GCA_030775965.1 Acidobacteriota bacterium
TTCGCGTCAAACTGACCGGCGCCGATGGCGCGCCCATTACAGGCGCTTCGGTGACCGTGACTTTTTTCATGCCAGCGATGCCGGCGATGGGAATGGCGGCGATGCGCAACGTAGTCACTCTTAGCGACAAAGGCGGCGGTGCTTATGAGGGGCCTGGCCAACTGCAGTCGGGCGGGAGTTGGCAGATTACCATCGTAGCGACAAAAACTGGCCAGACGATAGGCCAAAAGCAATTGTCAGTGACGGCAGAAGGGGGCATGTAGGTGATGGCGCGCTGGATCGACTGGTGTGCCCGAAACCGCTTTCTAGTTTTCACGGGCACGGTTCTTCTGGTGCTCGCGGGCATCTGGGCGATGAACCGGATTCCGCTCGATGCTCTACCGGACATCTCAGACGTGGAGGTGATTATTCACACCCCGTGGGAGGAACCACCCAATATCATCGAGGATCAGGTTACATATCCGATAGTTACCGCTCTACTGGCCGCGCCCAGCGTCAAAGCCGTCCGGGCACAGACGATGTTCGGTGATTCCTACGTGTTCGTGGTTTTCGAGGACGGAACCGATCTCTACTGGGCGCGCTCCCGGGTGCTTGAATATCTCCAGCAGATCCAAGGGCGGCTGCCGTCGGGCGTACACCCGACAATTGGTCCCGACGCTACCGGCGCGGGCTGGGTTTACGAATACGCGCTCGTGGACCACAACCACCGCTACAGTCTCGCCGACCTGCGTAGCTTGCAGGATTGGTTTCTTCGCTATCAGATCGCCACCGTTCCAGGGGTAGCCGAAGTCGCGAGCATCGGCGGTTTCGTTCGCCAATACCAGGTTCGGCTAGATCCCGAAAAGCTCCGCGCGTATAACATTCCGCTGTCAACCATCATCGACAAGGTTCGGGATAGCACGAACGAGGTAGGCGGCAGGTTAATCGAGCTCGGCGGCGCCGAGTACATGATCCGCGGCCTCGGGTACTTGCGCTCTTTATCCGATCTGGAGGCGGTTCCAGTCGCGAGCAAGAACGGAACGGCGGTCCTGATTAAAGATCTTGGGAGTGTAGCGTTCGGACCTGACATCCGCCGTGGCGTTGCGGAATGGAACGGCGAAGGAGAAACAGTCGGAGGCATCGTTGTGATGCGCTACGGCTTAAATGCGCTGAACGTGATCTCAGGCGTCAAGAAGAAGCTGGCCGAGATCTCTGGCTCTTTGCTGCCGGGAGTCGAGATCGTGTCGGGCTATGATCGCTCGGGTCTGATCCAAGCCTCTATCAACACCCTCAAGCGGGACCTGATAGAAGAAGCCGTCATTGTCAGCCTGGTAATCATCGTATTCCTGTTTCACTTCCGGTCGGCGCTGATTCCGATCCTCACGGTGCCGATTGCTGTCCTGGCATCCTTCATTCCCATGTATTACCTGCAAGTCAGTTCCAACATCATGTCGCTGGGTGGGCTGGCGTTGGCTATCGGAGTTCTCGTGGACGCGGCCATAGTAATGGTGGAAAACGGCTACCGGCACTTGTCAGAGGCGCAGCAAGCCGCTGGAGCGGAGTCGCGCAGCATCTCGAAACGTGAGCAACGGAAGATCCTGCTTGATGCCGCGAAGCAAGTCGCGCCAGCACTCTTTTTTTCCCTGCTGATTATCGTTGTCTCGTTCCTTCCGATCTTCATGCTGGAAGCGCAGGAAGGGCGAATGTTCCGCCCCCTGGCCTGGACCAAAACTTTGGCGGTTGGGTTTTCGTCGGTGCTGGCCGTCACTCTTGTGCCGCCGCTGATGCTGATGTTCATTCGCGGCCGCTTGCGACCTGAATTGAGGAATCCGGTTTCGCGCGTGACGCAAGCAATCTATCTTCCGATCCTGAAAACATGCCTTCGGTTTCCAAAAACCACGTTGCTGTTGAACCTCGCCTTTCTCGCTGTGACATTCCCGCTCGCATTCAAAATAGGCAGCCAATTCATGCCGCCATTATTTGAAGGAGCAGCCCTTTACATGCCTACAGCGCTGCCCGGCATATCGATCGGGCAGGCAACGCAACTGATGCAGGAGCAGGACAGGGTTTTACGCACCTTCCCCGAAGTGGCCAGCGTGTTTGGCTCCATCGGCCGCTCCGAGAGCGCGACCGACAATGCGCCGCTGGACATGTATGACACTACCGTGACCTTGAAACCACGCGAGCTCTGGCGTCCTGGCCTCACTTACGAAAAGCTAATTTCAGAAATGGACGCCAAGCTTCAGTTCCCCGGCC
The DNA here is from genome assembly GCA_030775965.1 of Acidobacteriota bacterium. Taxonomy (GTDB): domain Bacteria; phylum Acidobacteriota; class Terriglobia; order Bryobacterales; family Bryobacteraceae; genus Palsa-187. The sequence continues at coordinate 2,236 of JALYIB010000464.1, forward strand.
TGACCAACACATGGACGATGCCAATCGAGAACCGCCTCGACATGGAACTCACCGGGATCAAGACGCCCGTCGGCCTCAAGATCCAGGGACCCAACCTCGATGGCATTCAACAACTAGGACAGAAGATTCAGCAGATTCTGGGAGGCCTTCCCGAGATGAGGTCCGTATTCGCGGAACGCGTTGCCCAAGGATTCTACGTGAACGTGGAGGTGAACCGGCTAGAAGCAGCGCGCTACGGCCTCACCGTCGGCGACGTGCAACGCGCAATCACCTCCGGGATTGGCGGCGAAAACGTTGCTGAGAACGTCGAAGGCCGCGAACGCTATCCGATCAATGTCCGCTACGCGCCGGATTTTCGGGATGACCTGGAGAAGCTCAAGGGTGTCGTAATTGCGACGCCTTCGAACGCTCAAGTTCCACTGGGCGAACTCGCCAAGGTTTCCTTCTCCAAAGGCCCCTCGATGATTCGCGACGAAGATGCCGCGCTCACTGGATACGTTTACCTAGATCTCAATACCCGAGACTACGGCGGGTTCGTCGACAAAGCCAGCAAGCTTCTGCGGGAAAAGCTCGTACTGCCGCCAGGCTATAGCTTCAAGTGGTCCGGCGAATACGAATTCGAGTTGCGCGCGAAAGAGCGCCTGAAGATCATCTTGCCGGTCGTGTTCTTCGTGATCTTTCTGCTGCTCTACATGGTCTTCCATTCGGTCATGGAGGCGCTAGTTCTGATCTTCCCGACTGTTTACGCGATGACCGGAGGGCTGCTGTTGCAGTGGTGGCTTGGCTACAACTTCAGCGTTGCCGTCTGGGTCGGCTATATCGCATTGTTCGGCATCGCCGTGGAAACGGGCGTTGTCATGGTCGTGTACTTGCACGATGCCCTCGACCGCAGACTCGCCGCAGGGCAACCACTCAAACCGGACGACATTAGGGATGCGGCGATTGAAGGTGCCGTGCATCGCCTTCGTCCCAAGTTGATGACTGTCGCAGCGGTTCTCGCGAGTCTGATTCCAATCTTGTGGGAGTCCGGAGTGGGTTCGGATGTGATGAAGCCGATCGCCGCGCCGATTGTCGGCGGCATGATCACGTCCACGATTCACGTGTTGATCTTAGTCCCCGTCTTTTTCGTGATGTTGAAGACCCGCGCCCTACGACGGGGCAGGCTGAGGAGCGCGGGAGAACTTGATGTCGAGGAATGAAGCGCAGTGCGAGAGATGTTGTAGCTTTAACAAATGTCTGATCAAAAAGGAGAAATCACATGAATCGCATCTTAGCAATTGGAATCTTCTGTTCCCTCAGCGGGCTCTCAGTCTGGGCCGCCCCACAAACGCTGAACGGGCAGATCAGTGACAGTATGTGCGGCAAGAGCCACTCCGGGATGGGCGACATGGGAAAGAATCCCAAGGAATGCACACTCGGTTGTGTTAAGGGCGGAGGCAAGTTCGTGTTCGTGAGTGGTGATAAAGTCTATGACATCAAGAATCAGACGTTTGCAGCGGTCGCAGCAAACGCCGGTGCAAGCGTTCAGCTGACTGGGGATGTCGATAAGGACGGAAAAACTATCACGGTCACGAAAATCGCACCTGCAGGCAAGTGAACCAAGCCGGTTCGTCGGTTGGATCGAAGGACGGTGCTCCCTGTTTGACACCGTCCACCCGAACGAAGTGTAGATGATTTTGTAGCTGCCCAAAGCCTCCAGATTCCAAATCATTCAACAAGTTTCAACAGCCTCAGCGCATCTGCTTGAAACGTAAGCGTCAGAAAACAGGCGCATTCAGCGGAAGCCCGGAAACTGCCTTGGGCGCAGGGGGTCGCATTATTAGTTTCAATAACTTACAGATAGATCACCTGTCCAAACAACAGGTGATCGGGTCCTGAAAGCCGAGCAGGCGTACTCTTCTGCGAATCGCCATGTTGAAACGTGAGGAAACTTTAGCCACAATTTTCACTACAGCCCTCGTCTGGGAAGTTGCTGATGCTCTTATGTGATTCAACTTAAGGACGTTCTCGCCGTGGAGCTTGGGACGCGCACCTGTTGGTACGGTAGGGGTGCGGTCGCAGCCGCGTGCGGGTACGCCGATCAAATAGTGGATAGGAACGAATGACAGAGTAAACCGGACGCGACCGGGTAGTGGAAGGATGGCCGACCATCCAGGAGCGATCCGGCCAACACGTTTCCAATGAGAATGTTAGAGGAAGCTCCTGCCGCTATCGGCAACTTACATCATTGTTTTGCGCGCGCCGGGCTCAGTTCGTTGGAGAGGTTCAGCAGCCGAAGATCCCATGGCATGCCGCGTTTGCGGGCTGCTGGCTTCAATGCAAGACAACAATATATTGGTCCCCTTTGGTCGTAGTAGTGGAGTTGTAGACCAAATAGTTTTTCGTTTGGGTGGCGGTCCAATTGTTGACCACGGCGCTTCTCACTATGGCGCGCACGCTCGGTAATAAACTGCTGGATCAGCAGCATTCGCCCCATGTTCCCGAGAAGCTGGTGGCGTAGGTCGGCGTGACCTTTAGAATTTATCCGCGAGTATCACCGTACGTACAATCCAAAGTTGCCACGCTGGCGACGCCGAGTCCCGCGATCATAGGATTGCTCCAGACCCTTCGGCATCCGGAATGGTCCCATGACCGGGAACCGGCGCTCGGCGGGGGCTATTGATCCGCCGTGACACGCACTCCGGTAATTGTGCCTTCGACGTGAGCGGGGGGGATAAGAACTCCCTGGGGAGTGTAGACGTCAACAGTAAAGGTGCCATAGAAGCTGTTTCCGTCGTGATCCAGTGTGACGTATTCATGGATGTTGACCATCGCGTTCATCAGGCCGGTGGAGGGATCGTAACTGAGCGCATGGTGGTTCAGTCTGTAAGTGTCGTGCCCGGTTTTCTTCCATACGCCCAGGCAGAAATTCTCGCTGGCCGGCGAGCGCTTCCCTGAATTCAGGATTTCCGTTCCATCGCTGTGCCATTGCTGGTATCCGAAATCGAATACGTCTCCACCGGCTAGCAACTGCACTTTCCACATGCCGACAATCGCGGCGCCTTCGTAAT
>JALYIB010000465.1 GCA_030775965.1 Acidobacteriota bacterium
GTTGACGCCCGATCCAAACCCCGATCCGTAATCCCCCTGCGCCCCATAATCGCCCTGTGTCCCGTAATAACCCTGCGGATACGAGAGCGCTCGCGGATCGGAAAACGTGGGGTACGCCTCCGCCACCTGCGGCCCCCAAACATAAGCCGGATTATAAACCGGAGGATAAATCACCTGTGGATTGGCCGGCTGAATCTGAATCGCCGACTCCTCGTTCTGCGTTTCCGTGCTCACCACCTGCTGCGGAGTGCTCCGCAAGCGCCCGTTATGGCTCGCCTCCCACCGCAGCTTCTGAATCGCATTCATTACATCCGCCTGCTGCGCCAGAAATGCGTTGCCCAGATCCGTGGTCCAGCGTACGTCGCGCGTCACCAGCGCCATCGCCTCCGGAAACGCCACCAGCAGTTGCACGCTCGGATCCCAGTTCTGCTGCTTGGCGGCTTCCACCAATTGCTGGCTCGACAGATTCCGGTTCTGCTCTAGCCACTGCTGCGCCTCCACGATTTCCAAAGGGTACGTGCTAGCCGCCAGCACCTGGCTCAACAGCGGATCGGGATAGAGCGCAATCGGAGCCACCAGGCTATCCAACTGCTCCGGCGTCAAAAGCGGCGCCTGCCCGTCCCCCTGCGCCTGCGGAAAAGATTGCGCCATCGCCACCGAACTCGCCACCGGAACCGTGACCAGGCACAGCACCGTCAGCGTCGTCCGCATCATGGGTTTTGAAATCAGCCGCATCATAGTGGAGTCCACACCCTTCCTTGGGTCCACGCTTGTGCACTTCATTTGCCAGCATTAAGCCGCTGATTATGCACGGCCCTCGCGCCGCGCTCCCGGCCGCAAACCACCGAAGTGGTGCTCTTCAGCCACTCTTCGCGGTGCTCTTCGGGGTCACATCCTCGATCGCCAGCAGAATCATTCGCTCGCCATCCGCCTGCCGGATCTCGCGCGCCTGCAGCAGCATTTTTTTCACGCCAATGCCCTTGTAATCCTGCTCCACCTCGTAATCCCGCATCCAACTCCGCTTCGGCAGGACATCTTCCAACAGCTGCCGCAAACGCGGATGGTTCCACTGCCCGCTCCCGATTTCGTAAATCAAGCGCCCCTCGGTGGCCCGGCTTTCCATCTGAAACATGGAATAGAACGCCGGATTCGCCGTCCGTACCCGCAGCCCCGCGTCCAGCACGATCATCGGCTCGCGAACCACCGCCACCACCGCCTCCGCCAAATCCCGCGCCCTCTTCAAGTCGTCGATGTCGACCAGCGTGGCGATCGCGCCGTCCACCGAATGATCCGTCCCCCGGTAAGGCAAAATTCGCAAAGACAGCCAGCGCCCCCCCGGACTCTCAATTTCAATGCTCTGGTTCTCCACGCCCGCCAGCGCCGCCACCAGCATCTCGCGAAAATTGGGGATCTTGCCCGAGTGCAGATCCGTAATCGGCCTGCCTTGATCCGTCGGCAGCAAATTCAACAGCGGTTCCATTGCCGGCGTAAACCAGCGGATCAGCAAATCTCTCCCCACCATCACCAGCGGAACATTAATGCTGCCTAGCAATTTCCGCAGGTCGCTGTTCAGCGTGCTCTGCTCCAGGTTCCGCGCCCGCAACTCATCGTTGACGGTATTCAATTCCTCATTGGACGCCTGCAACTCTTCCTTCGCCGTATCCAGCTCTTCATTGGTAGCCTGCGCCTCTTCGTTGGCCGACCGCAACTCCTCCGCCGCAGCCTCCTGCGATTCAATAATCGATTGCAAATATTCGCGCGTAGCCCGCAGCTCTTCCTCCAGCCGCGCCACTTCCTCGGCCGCCCGCTTCGGTGCCTTTACCTTTTTTTTAACCGCCGGCGCTTTGCTCCGCATCGCGTCATCGAACAAAATGAGGAAACACGGCTCCTTGCTATTCGGGTCGCGGATCGGCGAAACCCGCAAATCCACCTCCCGCGCCTCGCCCCCCGTCCCCTGCACGCGCAGCCCGGTCTCCTTCACCTGAATCCCTTGCTGGCGAGCCTTGCGGATCGCCGACCGCAGCGCCGCCAGCAGCCCCGGCCGCACCATGCGAGTCAAATCCGTAGTCGGCTCCCCTGGAGGAATCTGCAGATAGTGACTCGTCTCCCCGCGCACCTGCAACACGTGCAGCGCATCGTCGACGATCACTCCCGCCGGCGCGTACTCTGCCAGCAGCATGCGATCGACAAACTTCTGAATGTTTTTCAGTGGACTCGAATTCTCGCCCGCCCCGCTCTGCGGCACGCTCAATCCTAATCCCGTGCTCCCGCCCCCAAGCTCCTCCCACGAATGATGGGTCGCGTTTCGCCTCTTCGAATAAATTCGTTGCTTACGGTCCACTACCTCAAACGAGTCCGAATACGCGCCCACCGATTCCGAGCTCCCTAGCACTAGAAATCCGCCGGGCTTTAAAGCGTAATCAAACAGGGAGATGGCTTTTTTCTGCAATACCGGCCCCAGATAGATCAGCAGATTGCAGCAACTGATCAAATCGATTTTTGAAAACGGCGGATCCTTCGTTAGATTCTGCCGCGCGAAAATACACAAGCTGCGAATCGCCGGACTCACCTGGTAAATCCGATCCCTCTTCACAAAGAAACGCCGCAGCCGTTCGGGTGAAACGCCCCCCAGTGCGTTCTCCATGTAAACTCCGGACCGCGCCCGCTCGATCACCGGATCGCTCAGATCCGTCGCAAAAATCTGGATACCGAAGGACGCATCGTTGTAGTCCAAAAACTCCGTCAAAGCCATCGCCAGCGAATAAGCCTCTTCGCCCGTCGAGCACCCCGGAATCCAGACGCGAATCGGATCGCCCGCCGCCCGCCCCTTGATCAACGCCGGGAAAACCTGCTCGTGCAGAATCCGATACGTCTCGGGCTCGCGAAAAAATGCCGTGACGTTGATCAGAAATTCCTGCGCCAGAATTTTCGCCTCCCCCCGGTCGTGCCGCAGCTTGCGCGAATACTCTTTCAGGCTCTCGATGCCGTGTAATGC
>JALYIB010000466.1 GCA_030775965.1 Acidobacteriota bacterium
ACCTACGCCCTCGTGAAGTCCCTGCTGAGTCTCTTTGTGACCGGGATCATCGCCAACCCCGTGACCCTGCACCTCGGCACCACCAAGTTTGCGGTGGAGATTGCGCCCGAGTGTTCCGGATACGAAGGTGCCGGATTAATTCTGGCCTTCGGAGTCGTCTGGCTGTGGTTCTTTCGCGAGGAGTGCCGTTTCCCGAGGGCCCTGATTCTGCTTCCCGCGGGCGTGACGCTCATGTATTTGCTGAATGCCGTGCGTATCACCAGTCTGATCCTGATCGGCGATGCCGGAGCCACACGCATCGCCCTCGGTGGATTTCATTCGCAAGCCGGCTGGATCGCGTTCAACGCAGTCGCCCTAGGCTTTTCGCTCGCCGCCCGCCGCTTGCCGTGGTTAACCACAACCGGTCAGACAACAGCCGGCCACCCAGGGACAACCCTAGCGGAGCCCTCCGTCGAGCCTGCCGGCAATCCGGCCGCAACCTATCTCCTCCCGTTTTTAAGCATCCTGGCCGTGGGCATGGTGACAGGCGCCATGAGCGGTGATTTTCCATGGCTCTATCCGCTGCGCTTCCTGGCGGCCGCCGGAGCATTATGGTTTCTGCGCAAACGCTACGCCGCCGTCGATTGGTCCTTCGGCTGGTTCGGTCCCGCCATGGGACTCCTCGCCTTCGCAATCTGGCTCGGCACGGACGCGCTTCTCAACACCCACACCCACGACGCCATGCCGGAGGCTCTCGCCGCCACCACGCCAGCCATCCGCACCGCATGGATTATCTTTCGGGTTTTAGCCGCCGTGATTACCGTACCGATTGCCGAAGAGCTCGCTTTTCGCGGCTTCCTCATCCGCCGCTTCCTTTCGGGCGACATCGACGCGCTGCCCCCCCAAAGCTTCACCTGGGTGGGACTGGGAATCACGTCGATCGCCTTCGGAATTCTGCACGGCAACCTCTGGTTCTCAGGTTTTCTCGCGGGACTCCTCTTTGCCTGGGCGCTGCTGCGACGCGGAAAACTCGGCGAAGCGATCGTTGCCCACGCCACCGCCAATGCTCTCCTGGCAGCCTACGTTTTGCTGTTTCACAAATGGCATTTGTGGTGATCTTTCGCCCGTGACCGCGAAGGGTCACCTGACGAAATGCCGTCAATCGTGGCCCATCGTCCCCATTCCGTCTCACCACGGCGAGTGGCTGATCGCGTGCGTCCCTGGCAGCAGGAGACCCCAACCACATGAAAACTTTTGCAATTCTCTGCGGGTTAATGTTAGCCGCCTCGGTGATCGCTCCCCTAGCGGTAGTGGCCGAAGATCATCGCGGCGAAGTCCGCTATTACGACCGCGACGGCCGCGATTATCACAACTGGAACGGCGACGAAGATCGCAATTACCGTGCCTATCTGGTGGAGCGCCACCGCGCCTACGTTCCCTTCGTCAAGGTGAGAGTGCCCGAGCGCCAGGAATACTTCCGCTACCGCCACGAGCACGGGTTCAAGGTGGAAGTCCGCTAACGGCTAGCGCGCAAAGGGAACGGGGCGCGCTGGCTCCTGCAACCAGGCTGCCACGCCATCATCGCCCAAGAAGCCGGTGGACATAGCGGCATTTTTGGCCTGCGGCGTCGCCGGCGTGCGGCATGGTTGCCGTCTTGGCCCTCTGAGCGGCGGAAGAACTAAGTATAATGAACGACTGACAGGAGGTGTCATGTCGTACACGCTGAAAGCTCTGCTGGTGATCGGCACGGCGGTGATCGCATCCGCGCAGGGAGTCGTCATGCAGCGCAACTTGTCCCTCGGATTGGCCAAGACCATCGCGGAAGCAGCATTGTCGGAGTGCCAGTCCAAGGGCTACCACACCTCAGTCGTGGTGGTCGATCGCGCGGGCCAAATGCTGGTGCTGTTGCGCGATGAACAAGCGGGGCCACACACCACCGAAATGGCCCGCCGCAAGGCCTACACTGCGCGTATGTTCCGCATCACCACGGCTGAGTTCCAAAAGCGCACCGCGGGCGATCAGCCGGCGTCGGCGCAACGTGACATTGCCGACATGCTGGCGCTCAGCGGCGGCGTGCCTATCAAAGTGGGCGAAGAAACCATCGGCGCCGTCGGCAGTTCCGGCTCCAGCCTCGAAAGCGATGACGCCTGTGCCAAGGCGGGGATCGCCAAGGTCGCTGACCGCTTGAAGTAGCTCAGTGCGTCATTGCATAGATGATGTAATTGATGCCGTAGCGATAGGCGAGCGCCGTCATGGCTTCCGGGTAATAGGGCACGTCGGCAAACTCCCAGGCATCGCCGATATCTGTATCGTAGTTGACCGACACCACCATGTGTTTGCGATCGTCATAAATCCCGCGCCAGGCAGGATTTGACCCCGGCGGCTGCACCACCTCCACCGAATCGCCGCGCCGCCTCAGATGCCGCGATCCGGGAATGAACGTGCGGTCTTTCTCGCGGATGTCGTAGAGCACGTGCATTACGGGATCCGATTCGTCCAGATCCGGAATCTCGCGCCCCGGCAGCACGCGCTGCATGGTATCGCGGAAGACTTCCCACGCGTCCGCGCCCCACATGTCGTCCGTCACCAGGAAACCGCCGCGCAAAAGAAATTCGCGCAGCCGCGCCGTCTCCACGTCGCTCAATCCCCACCAGCCGGTTTGCGTAGCGTAGATCCAGGGATAATCGAAGATCCGCTCGTCGGTGAGACGTAAATGCCGCGGCTCCCCAACGTCGATTTTCGTCAGCCGTTGAATCCCGCGAGTGAAATGATTGTCGGCGTCGGGCCAATCGACAATCCACCATCCGCTTCCCCGCCCGTCGCGCGAAGCAAAGCCGAAGCCGCGGTGGTACTGGGGCAAGTCAGTGTACTCGACACGAATGAAGTGAAACTCAGCCTCGCGCGCCGCGATGGCCGGCTCCTCGTCATCGCTCTTGTTAACCCGGTTGCGCCCGCGCTGCGCGAACGCAGCCGCGGTCAGCAGACATACAGCCGCGCTCGACATCAGAAGCGCCCGCCGCAGCCGCGTCACAGCTTATTGGTGCTCCAGCCGCTGAATCACTTCATACACCACTGTCCCCACAATCTCCATGCTCTGTGCACTCAGTTTATCCATCGTGTCGGTGTCGTTATGCCACGGCGGATAGTCGATGTCGATCAAATCGATGGCCGGGACGCCCGCGCGCACAAAAGGTATATGATCGTCGTCTTCCCCAATCTGCTGATCGACGAAGAAAGCTTTATAGCCTAGATCGGCCGCCGTGCTCCATACCAGCTTGTTGAGCGCCGCATTGCCGTTGGTCTCCCGCGGAATGTCCAAATTCTTGTCGCCGATCATATCCACATTGATCAGCGCCTTTAGGCGCTGCAAGGTTCCATCCTGACGCCACCGCGCGGCCAGATGCCGGCTCCCGTAAAGGCTGTCCGTGTCGGACCATTCGCCAAACGCCTCTTCCCCATCGAAGAAAGCCAAATACACGTCGTCGATGCGCGCCTGATGCGCCAACACTCGTGCCAGCTCCAACAGCAGCCCGGTAGACGACCCCCCGTCGCTCGCGCCCACAAACTTCCGTCCCGGAAAGTATTTGGTATCGAAATGCCCGGTGATCGCAATGGCGCGATGCGCCGGACCCTTGCCAGAAAACTTCGCAATGATGTTCTTCATCGCGATCGTTCCCTGCGGCGTCTTGGCCGTAAAAGCGTCCTCAATGATTTCACAGCCGTCCTTGCGGAGCTCCGCAAGGATGAAATTTTGCAGCGCAATATCCGCCGCGGAGCCCGGCGGCCGCGGCCCAAACGCCACCGCACGCCGCGTGAATTCCAGCGCCGAGGCGCCCGACACCCCCGCCGCAACCGCCGTCGCAGCCAGTCCTAGAACCACGCTCGCCATCCGCAACTTCTTCAAAAAAGACATTTCTTCCTTAAAGGTAGCCTAAAGTTTCCGTTCCTGGCGTCCGATTCCCGTGATCAGGTGACCGGAACTTGCCCAAAAACGCGTAAGCTATGTATGATAGTACCTCCGGGCGGCAAGCTCCGGTAGGATAAAAAGGACGCTGATCCATGACCTCCGTCGGTAGCATTCTTCGCGAGCAGCGGGAGAGCCAGGGGCTGGCGCTTGCGGACATCGCCGAGGAACTCTGCATCACGAAATCTTACCTGCGCGCCATTGAAGCCGATGACCTTACCGGCGTGCCTGGTCTCTTCTTCTACAAGAATTTCGCCCGCCAATATGCCGCACTTCTGGGCATCGATCCGTCACGAATACGCCCCGCGCTCGACGCGCTTTCCGAACCCGAAGACCCGCAGCCGCGCCCCGAAATTCGGGTACCGAACCGTCTAGTACAGGCCACCAACAGCCGCCAGATTCCAGACGTTCCTTTAAGCTGGTCCGTGGTCGGGCTGGTCGTGGTGCTGCTCGGGTGCTCCGGTTTCTATGCTTGGTGGAAACGTGTTCCGGAACCCGTGCGCGCCGCCGCGCCACCGTCGGCGCCGGTCGTCGCCGTCAAAGCCGCGCTAGCGCCCCTGATGCAGCCGGGTCAACCAGCCGTCGAAGCCACTGGCGGAGTGGTCCTGAAACTATCGGCTACGGAACGCACTTGGTTGTCGGTCAGCAGCGAGGGCAAAGAAATCTTCGCCGGCATACTGCAACCCAGCGAGTCGAAGACGCTTACCGGCCTCGGCCGGGCCACCATGCGAGTCGGCAATGCCGGGGGCATCGAAGTACGCTGGAACGGCAAGGTGCTCGCGCCCCTGGGCACGCGCGGCCAAGTGCTCACCATCCGCATTACCCCCGAGGATTTCGAAATCGTCCCGCCGCCTGCGCCCAAACAGGAATTGTAGCTAGTCTTCCACCGTTATATTCGGCCCGCTGGATTGCTCTTCCCCGCAGCGCTTTTCAATTCTGCGCGCCAGTTCCATAAACGGCTCGGCTAACGGATCCCCGGCCTTACGGGTAGCAACCGGGCGCCCCGTGTCTCCTCCGATACGTACCTCGGGCTGCAGCGCCAACTCGCCCAGGTAAGCCACTTTCATCGCCTCAGCCGTGCGCTTGCCCCCACCCTGACCGAACACATCGATGCGCTCGCCCGAACCCGGCGCAATCAAATAACTCATGTTCTCGACCAAGCCGAGTATCGGCACCCGCACTTGAGCAAACATGTTGACCGCCTTGCGCGCGTCTTCCAGGGATACATCCGACGGCGTGGTCACCACCACCGCGCCCGACAGCGGAGCCGTCTGGATCAAGGACAACGCCACATCGCCGGTTCCAGGCGGCAAATCGATGAGCAAATAGTCCAGCTCGCCCCAGTCCACTTGGCGCAGGAACTGTTGGATCACGCTGTGCAGCATGGGACCCCGCCAGACCAACGGCTTGTCCCCCGGGTTCAGGAATCCCATGGACATTAACTTCACGCCGTAACGTTCGATGGGCCCGATACGGTCGCCCTGTCCGCGCGGTGTTTCTTGCACGCCCATCATCAGCGGCACATTCGGACCATAAACGTCGGCATCCAGCAGCCCGACCTTGCGCCCAAGTTTCGCCAGCGCAATCGCCAGGTTTACAGAGACCGTGGTTTTCCCCACGCCTCCTTTGCCGGAACCGACGGCGACAAGGTGGCGAACGCCGGGAATCGGCATCTTCGGTGGTGCTGCTGGAGGCTGTTGGGGACCCATCTCACTAGATGGTACCAACCCCCCTCAAGCCAGCGCCAGATTTGCCTGCGCCCGCAGCGAAGAATCCGCAAATTCCGCGCGCGCGAATTTCGGGAAAGCGGCCGCCGCGATCATGGCGGCATTGTCGGTAGAAAGCCCCAGCGTCGGGAAAAATACCGGATAAGGCAGTCGCATTGCCGTCGCAGCCCCCCGCAGCCCGCTGTTGCAAGCCACGCCTCCCGAGATCGCTAAGCTGCGCGCGCCCATCCCTTCTGCCGCCTTCACCGCTCGCCGCAGCAGTTCCCGAATCACCGTGTGCTGAAACGACGCCAGCATATCCAACGTCTCTCGCGGCGTCACCTGAAGCCACTCATCGATTCCCGGCTGCGAATTGCGTTGCAGCAACTCCCGCCGCGCCGATACTTCCTCCGCAAGCTCACGAGCCTCCGTCCACCGTAGCACCGCCGTCTTCAATCCGCTAAAACTGAAGTCCAGCGTGTTCCCCTTCATCTTCGCCAGCGTGAACGGCACTGCTTGCGGATTTCCATGCGGCGCCAGCATATCGATCACCGGCCCACCCGGATAACTGAACCCCAGCAGCTTGGCCACTTTATCGAACGCCTCCCCCGCGGCATCGTCGCGCGTCTTCCCCAGCAGCCGGTAGTGAAAGCCCTCGCCGACTTCGTAAAGGTGCGTGTGCCCCCCGCTGACGACCAACGCCAGCGCAGGCAGCTCCACCGGATTCTGACTCACCACCGCATGGATGTGCCCCTCGATATGGTTGACCGCAATCAATGGCAGCCTCCCCACCAACGCCAGCGCCTTGGCATAGGTGAGCCCCACCAAAAGCGATCCCACCAACCCCGGACCCTGCGTCACGGCGATCGCCCCCACGTCTTCCAGCCGCGTGAAGGATTGTTCGAGCGCCCCCCGCACCACCGGAACGATCGCCCGCAAATGTTCCCGCGAAGCCAGTTCCGGCACCACTCCCCCGTACCGGGCATGCGTGGAAATCTGCGAAGCCACTATCGAGGACAGAATGCGCGACCCGTCCTCCACCACCGCCGCCGCAGTCTCATCGCAAGAAGATTCAATCCCCAAAATCCGCACTGATCCCTAGTTTACAGTGGGAAACAGTGCTGCTTTCCGATTTCGACTACCACCTCCCCGAAGAATTAATCGCCCAAGAGCCGCTCACTGACCGCGCCGCCTCCCGTATGCTAGTCGTCGATCGCTCATCGGGCACTTGGCAGGACCGCACCTTCCGCGACCTCCCTTCTTTCCTCCATCCCGGCGATTGCCTGGTGCTTAACGACTCCCGCGTGTTCCCCTCCCGCTTGTACGGCCATCGCCCCGGACACACGGGAAAAGTAGAAGTGTTTCTGACCCAGCAAGA
>JALYIB010000467.1 GCA_030775965.1 Acidobacteriota bacterium
GGATTTCGGAAGCCTTCAACAGTCCGCTGCAAATCATTCACGATAATTTCGGAACCGCGCGCCTCGACCACATCTTTTCAGCGAAAGACACCCTGGGCGTTATTTACACCATCGACGACAGCAACGACTTCACGCCGCTCAGCACCAACGCCTACAGCACCAACGTCGAAGACCTGCGCGAGCAGGTAGCGAGTATCGAGGAAACTCACATTTTCTCGCCTACCTTGCTGAACACAGCCCGCGCCGGCTTCTCGCGAGCGTTCTATTTCTTCACTGGCGAACCCACGCCCGGCACGCCGGCGGCCAGCCTTCCGGGCTTTCTGTCGGGACAACCGATCGGCGCGTTGTCGGTGGGCGGCAGCGCTTCATCGAACCCCGCCGCGGTGATCGCTCTCGCCGGCAGCAATAATGGAAGCAATCTGCATATCGCGCGAAATTTATTCACCTATGAGGATCGCGTTTCCCTCACAAAAGGCAGGCACCAGTTCAGCGCTGGAGCGTGGTTTCAACGGCTGCGGTCGAACGAAAATATAGCTCTGAGCCAATTCGGTCAAGCCACTTTCACGAGTTTGCAGGCCTTCCTGCAAGGAACCGCCAGCCTTCTTTTCGATCCCTCGTCCACGCCGTTAGGTTGGCGTTCGTGGATGGGAGCGTGGTACGTCGAGGACTCGATTCGCTTTGGCCCGAATCTGAAAGTGACTCTCGGATTCCGCGACGAGTTTAGCAATGGCTGGAACGAAGTGTATGGGCGAGCATCGAATTACACCTTCACCAACGGAGTGATCAACACCACTCCGCAAGTCGGTTCGTCCGTCTTTACCGTGAACAACGCCAAGTTCCTGCCGCAGCCGCGCGTGGGTGTCGCCTGGAGCCCATTCGGGTCCGCGAAGACCGTGGTGCGGGCCGGGTTCGGCATGTACAACGAATTGCAAGATGCGCTGGGCTACCGAACGGATCAGAACGCTCCCTTCAACCCTACCTACAGCGTTTCAACGAACGTTTCCACTTTTCCAATTTCCACCGTGCCCTCCGGCTCGAAGCTCGTGCCGGGAGGAGTGCAGCCGGATCTGCAGATGCCGACTCTGATCTCCTGGTCGTTCCGCCTGCAGCAGGAAATCACCGCCAACACGACCTTGACCGTGGGCTACGTGGGCTCGCACGGGTATCACGAAATAACCGGCGTGGATGCGAATGAGCCTGCTCCCGTGATCTGCCCCGCGTCTCCGTGCCCAGCGACGTATCCCGCCAACTTCCCGGCCGGCATTGCCGGCACCGCGGTCGCGCCGGGTACTTACTACGTCCCCACGTCCGTCAGAGCGAACCCCGCGCTCAACAATACTTGGACGTACTTTTCAGTAGCCGACAGCTCCTACAACGCGCTCCAGATCGATCTCAACCGCCGCTTCAACCGCGGCCTGGTGTTGCGCGGAGTCTATACCTGGTCGAAGGCCATTGACGACGGGGATTCGCTCAACGCCACCACTTCGGGAAATCAGCCCGCGCTGCTCTCGAACCCGTTTAACCCGCGCGCCGACCGGGGGCTTGCGAGCTTCGATGTTCGCAACGCGGCCGTGATCAGCGCATCTTACGCGCTCCCGTTGGGAAAACGGCCAGGGTTCGCAAACAAGCTCATCGGCGGCTGGACCGTCAACTCGATCGTCACGCTGCAAGGCGGATTCCCGTTCTCACCCTTGCTCAGCTACAATCCCTCGAACAACGGCGACACACGCAATCCGGTCCGCCCTTACGTGAATCCTGCGTTTACCGGCCAGGTGATTCTCGGCAACCCGAATGAATGGTACAACCCCGCGGCGTTTCTGGCTTCGCCAACGGCTAGCGGTTTTTACGGCAATCTGGGACGCAACACGCTCACCGGCCCGGGTCTCGCCACATGGGATCTATCCCTGCTGAAAGACACCCGGCTCAGTGAGCGCACTGCCTTGCAATTCCGCGCGGAAGTTTACAATTTGTTAAACCGCGCCAATTTCAGTATGCCGAATCCGGTGACCTTCACGCCCGCGCTTTCTCCCACCGCCGGGCTCATTACCTCCACGTCAACTCCGTCGCGGCAGATGCAATTCGGACTAAAACTGCTATGGTGAGTGAGTCATGTATACACGACGCTCTTC
>JALYIB010000468.1 GCA_030775965.1 Acidobacteriota bacterium
ATCCAGTACCGGATTCACCTCCACTATTTCAAGCGACGTCATGCGCCCGCTATCGCCGATCAGCTCCATCGCCAGATGGGCCTCGCGATACGTAATGCCCCCGCGCACCGGCGTGCCCACGCCCGGAGCCTCGCGCGGGTCGACAGCGTCCATATCGAACGACAGATGAAACCCAGCCGTGCCCGCGCTGACAATGTCGATCGCCTCGCTGATTACCGCCCGCAACCCGCGCTCGTCGATATCGCGCATCGTAAACGGATGCACCCCCGCGCCGCGCACATGAAAGCGCTCCACATCGTCCAAACTGCGCAGCCCCACCAGCGCTACCGATGTCGCTTCTACCTGCGGCGGGGAACCGCCGATCTGCGTAAGCTCGCTCGGCCCCAGCCCAATGCAGCAAGCCAGCGGCATCCCGTGCACATTCCCGCTCGGACTCGTCGCCGGCGTGTTCATATCCGCATGCGCGTCAATCCAAATGAGCCCCAACTTCAACCCCGCCTTGCGGAAGTGCCGCGACATCCCCGACACCGTGCCGATCGCAATCGAATGATCGCCCCCCAGCACCATCGGAACGCGCCCCTTGCCCGCCGCCTGTTCCACCATCTCCGCCAGCCGCGTGCAGGTCTGCGCGATCTGCGGCAAATAGCGCGCCCCCGGATTGCCGATGGGTAAGCTCTCCGGTTGATCCACCAGCACATTGCCCAGGTCCTCAACCTCGTAGCCCAGCGAGGTCAGCTTCTCGTTCAGCCCCGCCAGCCGCAGCGCCGACGGCCCCATATCGACGCCCCGGCGTCCCGCTCCCAAATCCATCGGCGCACCAATGATGGCGATGTGAGATTGCTTCACGGCCGAGTCCGGTACAGCATACGCGGGAATGCAATGGTCTCGCGAATATGCTCCAGCCCGCACATCCACGCGACAAACCGCTCCACCCCCATCCCGAACCCGGCGTGCGGCACCGAACCGTAACGCCGCAAATCCAGATACCATTCGAAGTCCGTTGCCGGCAAATTGTGTTCTTTCAGCCGCTGCATCAGCAGATCCAAATCGTGAATGCGCTGCCCGCCGCCGATCACTTCTCCGAATCCTTCGGGCGCAAGGAAGTCCGCCCCCAGCGCCACTTCAGGCCGCTCCGGAGCCGTCTGGAAATAGAACGCCTTCACCGCCGATGGAAAGCGATCCACAATCACCGGGCGGTCCAGATCGTCGGTCAGCAAGGTCTCATCGGTGTTCCCAAAATCCGTGCCCCATTGAATCTCACTGCCCTTGGATTGCAGCTTCAACACCGCATCGTCATAACTCATGCGATGAAACGGCGACTGAATCGCTTCGAGCTTCGAGACGTCCCGCTCCAGCTGCTTCAACTCCTCCTGCCGATTCTCCAGCACGCGTCCGGTTATAAAAACGATCAGTTCCTCGCCCACCCGCTTGACGTCTTCAAGGTCCGCGTAAGCCATCTCCGGCTCCACCATCCAGAATTCCGTGAGATGCCGCCTGGTCTTGGATTTTTCCGCGCGAAACGTCGGCCCGAAGCAGTAGGTCTTGCCGAACGCCATCGCCGTGGCCTCGTTATACAATTGCCCGGACTGCGCCAGATATAACTTTTCCTCGTCGAAATAATTGACTTCGAACAAAGTGCTCGTGCCCTCGCACGCCGCCGGCGTGAAAATCGGCGTGTCCACCAGCACGAAGCCATGCGAATCGAAATAATCGCGGATGCCCTTGATCACCTCATGCCGCACCAGCAAAGCCGCATGCTGGCGCCGGCTGCGCAGCCACAAATGCCGGTGATCCATCAAAAAATCGACGCCATGATCTTTGGGCGTGATCGGATACGGTTTGTCCTCCGGCACCCGCTGCACGATGTCAGCCGACTCCACGTCCAACTCGTATCCCCCAGTAGCCCGCGCCTCCGCGCGAATCTTCCCGCGCACCCTGAACGACGACTCCTGCGTCAAATCCTTCAGCGCTTCAAAAGTCTCTTCCGGCAACGCGCTCTTCACCGCCACGCATTGCAGGATGCCCGTGCCATCGCGCATTTGCGGAAAACAAATCTTGCCGCTGCGCCGCAAATTGTAAAGCCAGCCGGCGATTTCGACGGATTCGCCCACATGCCGCCCCACTTCCGCAATCGTCACTCTATTCGTCATTCGCCTTCAGACCTTCCAACGTGTCAAACACCCGCCGCAGCGCATCGAACGGCGGACCCATATCCGGAACCTCGCGCAGTTCCAACAGCAACGGATAGCGGTCTTCCTGAGATCGCAAAAGCTGCATCGTACCCAGCCAGTCGATGGTTCCCTGCCCCCCCGCCAGCATCGGAAACAAATGCAAATCTTCCTTCCCATTATTGTCATGCACGTGCGTCGAACGGATGCGGCTCTTGAGCAAACAGTAAGCCCCATCCACGCCTTCGTTCATATGCGCGTGCCCCACATCCAGGCAAATGTTTAAATTCAAATGCGTGATGCCCAGAAAGTACAGCAGCCGCTCCGCGCTCGCCAACCCGTTTGGAGTGTTCTCCAGCAACACCTCAACCCCACGCTGCCGTGCGAAAACACTAAGTTCTTCCAGCGCCGTGAAGGCCGCGTCGACGGATCTTTCATCATATTCCTGCCCCGTGACGCCGATGTGCTGGATCAAGTAACGATACGGAATCGTCTCCGCAATCTCCAGCGCACGTTTGATTTCATCCAGCATCGGAATACGTTTGCTCTTCACCGGCTCCGTGATGTTAATTACCGCCTGCGGCCCCGAGCGCCCGCTCACCTCGTCGTTATACATCGGTGAATGCAGGGAGTGCGCCTTCAACTCAGAATCGCGAAACCAAAAAGCCAGCTCCGATATCTGCGCCCGATTGCGATAATCCAGGTGCTGGCGGGCGCAGAACAACTCCACCAACGGAATGCCCGCGCCCCAGATTCGCTCCAGCCACGCCGTCGTCAGACGATGGTTGATCAGAAGGTGCGTCGAGAGCGCGCGTTGCATGGCGGTAGAGTTCTAGTATCCCGCAGCTTTGCCGGCCCAACGCGAATCGGCCGCGCCTTCGAGCCATCCGCCATCGCTCAAGATCGCATTCACGCGTGCCAGCACTACACCCGGCGAGTAATCCACATCGTGCCCCATGTGTTGAAGAATCGCCACCGTGTCTGGCGAAATCCCCGGCTCCAGATACAACTTGTCCGGCTTCCATTGATGATGGAACCGCGGCGCATCCACCGCGTCTTGCACGTTCATGCGAAAGTCGATCACATTCAGCAGCACCTGCAAAACCGCGGTCACGATGCGCGGCCCGCCCGGCGCGCCCAGCACCAGAAACGGCTTGCCGTCACGCACCACAATGGTGGGAGTCATCGCCGACAGCGGTCGCTTGCCCGGTTGGATCGCGTTGGCCTCGCCCTGCACCAGGCCGTAAAGGTTCGGCGAATTCGGTTTCGCCGTGAAGTCGTCCATTTCATCGTTGAGCAAAAAGCCCAGCCCCGGCACGGTGACTCCGCTCCCATAGCTATTGTTCAGCGTGTAGGTCACCGCCACCGCGTTCCCCGCGGCGTCCACGATCGAGTAGTGCGTGGTCTCCGTACCCTCGCGCCCCGCCGGTTTCCCGGCGTTGACCCGATCGCTAGGCGTAGCGCGATCCCTCTCGATAGAAGCCCGCCGCTCCCGCAGATAAGCCGGATCGAGCAGCCCCTTCACCGGCACTTTCACGAAATCCCCATCGCCCAAGTACATACTGCGATCCGCGAAATAGCGCCGCATCGCCTCAGCCGTGTAATGAATCGCCGCCGCCGAGCCCGCCCCTGATTTTTCGTAACCGCTGCCCTCCAGCATCCCCAGCATCTGCAAAATCCCGATGCCGCCCGAGCTCGGCAGTGGCGCTGTCACGATGTCCAGCCCGTGATATTTCCCCGTCAGTGGCGTGCGCTCGACAGCCCGATATTGCTGAAGATCCGACAGCGTGATCAGCCCGCCATGCCGCGCCATTTCCGCCGCCAGCCGCCGCCCCGTCTCCCCTTCGTAAAACTCCCGCCCCCCGCCCCTCGCGATCTTCCGCAGCGTAGCCGCCAATTCCGGCTGCAGCAGCACCTCGCCGCTCTCGTAATACGCCCCGCCCCGCTGAAAGATTCGCTTCGATTCCGCATCCTCCGCAAGATTCCGCGCCCCCCGCAGCGACTCACTAGACGGATAGGAAAGCGCGAATCCCTTGGACGCAAGCGCAATGGCCGGCGCCATCAGCTCCGCCCATTTCTTATTCCCGTACTTCGCCGCCAGCTCAAACCCACGCACGCTTCCCGGAATCCCGGCCGAGCGCCACCCGTCGAGCGACTCCCGCGTAGGATTCCCCTGCGCGTCCAGATACATGTCGCGCGAAGCCTTCTCCGGCGCCCGCTCGCGAAAATCAATGAATGTCGAGCGCCCATCGGCGAAGCGCACCAGCATGAATCCGCCGCCGCCCAGGTTGCCGGCGAACGGATGCGTCACCGCCAGCGCGAAGCCCACCGCCACCGCGGCGTCCACCGCATTTCCCCCGTTCTGCAGTACGGCGACGCCGACGCCGGTAGCCAAAGGCTCGTCCGTCACCACCATCCCGTGACGCGCACGCACCGGTTCATGGGCGCTCAACCCCGCGCTCAGCACCGCCGCCGATATCAGCACACACCACACCCGCATTAAGCTCGATTGTACTAAGCCGCCCAGCCTCGCACTGTGGCTAACATCGATAGGTTCGGAAAGACGGTAACCCCAGCCACTGCCGTCAACAACCTCATCGGCGCAGCCATCGCCCGGGGGGACTCGCCATCGCCGGCACATGGATTATTCTCAAAGTATGCGACGAGTGACGGAGCTGCGCCCCACTGATGCACGGCGAAGAAGGCTATAACTTCGAAGCTTAGAAAGAGACAACCATGAAAAAGATTGAAGCCATCATCCAGCCGCACAAGATCGAAGACGTGAAAGACGCTTTGAAGAAGATCGGCATCGACGGGATGACCATCACCGAAGTCCGCGGCCACGGCCGCCAGAAGGGCCACAAGGAAGTCTACCGCGGCATGGAATACCAAGTGGATTTGCTGCCCAAAGTGAAGCTCGAACTGGTGGTGCCGTCAGCCCGCCTGGATGAAATCACCACGGCCCTCGCCGCCGCCGCCCGCACCGGAAAAATCGGCGACGGAAAAATCTTCGTGTTCGATGTAGCCGAAGCCATCCGCATCCGCAACGACGACCGCGGCGACACCGCGCTCTGACCTGGACCACCTGGTGGCTCTTCGCCGTTGTCACAATATCGCGTTCGGCTCGGGCGTCGCCTACCCGACGTGATGAAAACGGTATCTAAAGGTGCGAGGTGACACAGCCACCCATCCGCTCTTACTCGTCGTGGATGTATCGCAGCGTGATCCAACCCGTTTCTGAACGATGGCGTTCTGGTTATTTTCCGACTGTACCAACGGTCGGACCCAACTTCGCCTGAAGATCCTGAAAGAGGTTCTGGAGTAACACTTGATCGTATCCGCGGAAAGACTCGAGGAGTCTCCCCTTGTTGACGTAGGAAACTTCACCAGCAACCTGCACGCGAACTTTTTGGACGATCGCGGGAGATGGTGGATTTGCCCTCGAATCGCCAGACACGGAAACTAACTTCACGCTAATTTGAATCTTGTACACCCAGTCGCCTTGCAAGCGGACGATGCCCTCATTCCAGGTGGTCCGAAGATAACCAGAATCTTTATCCATTGTCGCAACATCAAAATTGTTTTCGAGAATAGAATTGACGGCGGTTTGCCAACATTTGTCGTATTGATATTGTAGATCCTCGCGCACCGGTAGCTCGCGCCAAATTGGGTCGCCTACAACAAATCTTGAGCGGATGGGTTTAGGGACGCTGGCGGCCCCGAGACTTCCACAGATGAGTGCGAGCACGCAGGCGATCTTGATGTAGAATTTGGTTTTCATGGAATTCTCCTAAATCTCAATTCCTCTTTCGTACGAGTAATCGACGGCGGATGCCGGTTCCATTAGAGGTTGAGATTGTTGTTCCTTGATCCGCTTAGCCCCTGCGGTCTTTCGCGCTCATCAATTCCTGAATATTCACCAGCTCGGTGGGATAGTTGCCGGTGTAACAGGAATAACAGTAGTCGTGGTTATGATCGGCCACCGCTTCGCGCAGTCCGCTCAAGGACAAATACCCCAGCGAATCCGCTTCCACAAAGCGCCGAATCTCCTCCACGGTATTGTTAGCCGCGATCAATTCCGCCACGCTGGGCGTATCGACACCGTAAAAACACGGTGAAATCGTAGGCGGGCACGAAATCCGCAGATGCACCTCGCGCGCGCCCGCGCCCCGCACCATGCGGACAATCTTGCGGCTGGTAGTCCCGCGCACCAGCGAATCGTCCACCAGGATCACACGCTTCCCTTCGAGCAAATGCCGCACCGGGTTGAGCTTCAGCTTCACGCCGAAATCGCGAATGGCCTGCGATGGCTCAATGAAAGTGCGTCCCACATAATGGTTGCGGATCAGCGCCTGGCGGAATGGAATCCCCGATTCCGACGAATACCCCAGCGCCGCCGCCACTCCGGAATCCGGCACCGGAACGACGATGTCCGCGTCGACAGGATGCTCCACCGACAGCATCCGCCCCAACTGTTCCCGAGACTCTTCCACCGCGCGCCCAAACACGTACGAATCCGGCCGCGAAAAATACACGTGCTCGAACACGCAATGCGAATGCGTCCGCACCGGAGCATAGCGTTCGCGCGTCATCCCGTCCTTGCTGACGATCACCATCTCGCCCGGCTCTACGTCGCCCAGGTACACAGCGTTGATCAAATCGAACGCGCAAGATTCAGACGCAAACACGTAACACACCGAGCCGCCTGACAATTCCATCTGCCCAAATGCCAGCGGCCGGAACCCGTGCGGATCGCGCGCGATGATGATGCGGTCCTCCGCCAGAAACACCAGCGAAAACGCGCCTTCCAGTTGCAGCAGCGCCTCGCGCAGCGCCCCCGGCAAAGTTTTTTCCCGCGACCGCGCCACCAAGTGCAGAATCACTTCGGTGTCGCTCGAAGCCTGAAAGATGGACCCTTCGCGTTCCAGCTCCCGCCGCAGCTCTCCGGCATTCGTGATGTTGCCGTTGTGCGCCACCGCGACCTGCCCCTTGTTACACGCCACCGAAAACGGCTGCGCGTTCAACAGCACCGTATCGCCCGCCGTCGAATAGCGCGTGTGCCCGATCGCCAGTTCCCCCGGCAGCGTCCCCAGCACTTCTGGCGTGAAGATATCCGCCACGTGCCCCATGCTCTTGTGATTGTGAATGTGGCGC
>JALYIB010000469.1 GCA_030775965.1 Acidobacteriota bacterium
GGTAAGAACCGGCATCTAGCGTTGGCCGGAGGCGCGCTTTTAATTCCGGCGTCCCTGATGGCTTATGTGCTGGGTTTCTGGCGGCTGGCGTCGGACATTGGAGTGACCGGCGAGTTCGCGCTGCGCGGCGTGTTTTCACACTGGCAAATCTGGATCGGGACGGCGGTGGCGCTGCACATTACGGCTTCCGTGCTGACTCGCTATGGCCGGGGCGGCGATTTTCATTTGCCCAGCGCGCTGACTTTCCGTTTCGGCGCGGCGCCGGAGCCTCCCGATCCTGCCGGGCCGCGGGGGGAACGCCAGGACGCGGGGCGCGCGAAGGCTTCCTAGACGATCCGGCCAGCGCTCGTATTTCTTCCGCGTCAAGCGGGCGATACTTGCCGATTTCAAGTGGACCGATTTCGATGCCGCCGATCGCGGTGCGCACCAGCTTCAGCACCTTGGCCCCCAGCGCTTCCACCATGCGGCGCACTTGCCGGTTACGTCCTTCGGTAATAGTGATTTCGAAAAAACTATATTTGACGCCGTCGCGGATGCGCTTGACGAGCGCGGGGCGCGTGGGGCCGTCGGCCAGCGTGAGGCCCTGGCGCAAACGGTCGAGTTGCGTGTCATCGAGTAAGACGGAAGCTTTCACCAGATACGTTTTTGGCACCTTCGATTCGGGACTCGTGATGTGCTCTCCGAAGGCGGAATCGTTGGTGAGGATCAGCAGTCCGCTGGTGTCCTGATCCAGGCGGCCCACGGGGAACACGAAGTCCTTCACGCCGGTGAGCAGATCGTAAACCGTAGGACGGCCCTCCGGATCTTTATAAGTGGTTAGATACGCTTTGGGTTTATAGAGAAGCAGATATTGCTTTTGACGCGCGGTGAGACGACGGCCGTCGAGTTCGACGCGGTCCTGCTCGGGATCGATCCATACGTCCGGCGTTTGAATTTTCTTGCCGTTGACGGTGACGCGGCCGGCGCCGATCCAACTGCGCGCTTCGGTGCGCGAGCCGACTCCGAACTTGGATAGGACCCGGTCTAGCGTTCGCTTCTGGTTGTCTTTGGGCGTGTGCACTCTTTATGATCCCAGTAATGATCGAATGTGTGCCTAACTTTTCCGAGGGACGCAATCCGGCGACCATGGCCGCCCTTGCCGCCGCGATTCAGGAGGTGAGCGGCGTGGCGCTGCTCGGCTTAGAATCGGACGCCGACCATCATCGTAGCGTGATTACTTTCGCGGGCGAGCCGGAGGGTGTGCTCGAAGCCGCCGTGCGCGCGGTTGGCAAGGCGGCGGAGCTCATCGATCTGCGGCGGCATGCCGGCGTGCATCCGCGAGTGGGCGCGGCGGACGTGGTGCCGTTCGTACCGCTCGCAGATTCGACGCTGGAGGATTGCGCCGCCATCGCCCATCGCGCCGGAGCCGAGATCTGGCGGCGCTTCGGCGTGCCGGTTTATTTTTACGAAGCTGCGGCTAAAGACGAGGCGCGGAAGCGCCTGGAAAAAACCCGGCGGACGGGTTTCGACGGGCGGCCGCCTGACGTTGGCGATATTCCCGAGCACGCCTCGGCGGGAGGCGCGATGGTGGGCGCGCGCCGTTTCTTGATCGCTTACAACATCAATCTGACGACGCCTGACGCGGCCATCGCCAAGCAGATTGCGGTGAAGATTCGCGAGTCCTCCGGGGGGTTCCGCTTCGTCAAAGCGATGGGATTGCACCTGGCATCGCTCGGCCGCGCGCAAGTTTCGATGAACTTAACCAATTTCGCGGAGACAAATTTGGACGGCTTGTACGCCGCGGTGGAAGCGGAAGCCGCCCGTCTGGGCGCCGCGATCGCCGAGAGCGAGCTGATCGGCTTCATTCCGCGGGCCGCCTACCAACGCTGGCCGTCCTTCTTTAACCGCATTCGCGGCTTCAGCGAAGGGCGCATTATCGAGAACAGAATCGCGCAGTTGCTACAATCGAAATAGTGCTTGTCAGCATCGATCCCAAACCCCGCACCCCGCGACCCGCTTGGCTGCGCGCGCCCGCGCCCGTGGGCGAAAACTATCACAACCTGAAAAAGTTAGTGCAAAAGCTCGACCTGCATACGGTCTGCGAAAGCGCTGCCTGCCCCAACA
>JALYIB010000470.1 GCA_030775965.1 Acidobacteriota bacterium
CCTTCGCCGCGATTTAGAGAGCCACCGAGGTGACGCCCTGGGACACCTTCAGGTGGGCGCCGTCGCATCGGCGATCCCGCTAGCTTCCCAGATTACGTCGCTGTTTCAAAAGAATCACCCTCATGTAATGGTAAAAATTGTTGAGCTCAGCCCAATGGAAATCCAGCGGGCGTTCCAGGAATCGAGACTCGACGTCGCCATCACTTACCTCGAGGATACCGTTCAACGGCAAGGCCGCAACCATCCGCTGTACCTCGAGGAATACTCTTTTCTAACTCGCAAAGGCCACCCGCTTTCCCTCCGCAAGTCCATCTCATGGAAAGACGCGTCGCAAGTTCCACTCTGTCTTCTCTCCGTCGAGATGCAATCGAGTAGTTCGCCCGTCCGCGACATCTTGAGCCAACTTGGACTGAACGTCGCACACGTTGAAACCAATTCGGTCTCTGCTCTTTACGCCCAAGTCCGGTCCGGCCAGTGGGCTTCGATTCTTCCGCGATCGCTGGCCGCGGCTTCCGAGGTCGGAGCCGATCTAAAGTGCATCCCGCTCCCGCCGTCCGCCAGCAGTCCTACTGCCGTGGGTGTGATGATTCCAGATCGAGATTTAACCTTCCCGGTGGCCGAGGCATTTTTTAATGTCGCGGTTTCCGTGAAACCCGCGGACCCGTCGCCCAAACGGCGCAAGCCATCCTCCCGGTAAGCTCCGTCGATCGGCGTTACGAAGTTTTTGACGGAACCGGCCCACCATCGCCAGAAGTGTCGTCATTCCATTTCGGCTTGATAGGATTCGTCTATTTGTCGTTAGAAACTTCCAATTTGACTGTCTGCGAAGCGCCAGCGCAAACTAAAGTACGCTGTTTAGGATTCGCATTCAGTCAAGCGCCCTCGGCGTCATAAATTCACATTGGAGGACCGGATGGTTCATTTAGAAGATGCCCGTAGAGTGATTGCCGCCGCCGAGAAAAAGGCGCAACAGATTGGACAGCCCATGAACATCGCCGTTGCCGATGGCGGTGGCAACATCGTCGCGCACGTCCGCATGGACGGCGCCTGGATCGGCAGTATCGATATCTCGCAGAAGAAGGCCTATACCTCGCGCGCGTTCGATATCGCAACCAAGGACCTGGCATCCCACTCCCAATCCGGTGGGCAGTTCTTCGGAATTCACGCGTCCAACGACGGAAAGATCATGATCTTCGCGGGCGGAATTCCACTGAAGAAGGATGGAAAAGTCGTGGGCGCGATTGGCGTGAGCGGTGGATCGGGCGATCAGGACCACGCGGTGGCCGAGGCCGGAGCCGCCGGGTTTTAAGCATTTTGAATTACTGAAGGTTTATTATGGTGAGCAATCGGCCGCTGCGTAGTCAATCCCGCCGGACGGGCGCATTCCGCTCGCGGAAGACTGCTACGGGCTATGCGTCTGCCGGCGGTCGTTAGTCACGCAGTTCGAATTCCCTGGGCCGAGCGGGACTCCTCCACCGCCCCAGCCGCAGCAATAGCGCGTGCACATTTCCGGCGCGGCGTATACGTTCTTGAGCTTCTTGCGATACTCCGGGTACATTGTCTCCGCTCCGCCGCGCACGGCCTCCAGCGGAATGTTGTACAGTTTGCTGACCTCATTCAGGAACGGGTTCTGGCCCGGCAGATAATGCGGCACCGTCCCTTTGGACCGCGACACCTCGACCACGGGCTCGCACGGCGTGGGAAGAACCTGTTGCGCCGGGTCCAGGCGCCAATTGACCGTATGGATATCCGGCTCGGTCAGATAGATCGGATCGTAGACGATCACCGTGGCGGTTAGCATATCGCCATGCCGCCTCCAGTGCTCGCTGACCGTTGTCAGATCGCTACTGGCAACTCCATTGCGCCGCAGATATCCCATTTTGATGTGTGTCGTGTAAGTCGACAGCACATCGCCGTCCCACCAACCGGTGGTGAACCCTTCCCACGTATGACGGGCGTTCTTCGAAGGATGCGGACGGCCGTCCATCCACACGGTGTGCGTGGCGCGTCCGAACGTTCCGTACATCTTCCAGGCCACCGGGCGGCCGGACACCGCATCGGTTTCCGCCCAAACCTTGAGAGACGCCGGGCCGCGCAGGCTGTAAGGGAACGGATGGGGAATGCACTGGCGCTCCGGCAGCGTCTGTACCGAAGCTTCCCAAGCGTCGGCTTTCGCGCGGCCGGCGTCGCTGAGCGGCAAACCCAGGTAGTCGGCTACGTCCGGCCCGGGCCCGTAACGTTCCTGCCAGTCCGAGTGATAGAGGCCCGCCCATTGGCCCGACAGATCCACCTCGGCCGCCGCTGGAATTCGGGTCATCGCCATCATAGCCATAACCGCGGCGCCCGCCGTTGTAATTCGCTTGATCATATTCAGACTCCACTCGTCTTTCCGCACGACGGACCGCTACCACCTCGACGAGCAGGGCGTCGGATCCCACTTGGCGCCCGTAGGCTCGCGCTTGAAGTGCAGACCCACCACCCATGGACCCTGCAAATAAACCGGGTCTTCGACCTGCGTCGTGATTACCAGCCACTGGTCGCCGTTCTGCTCCTTGAACAGTTCCCAATACTCGGTCAGGAGAGCCTTATCGCTATAAGGGACTCCGTTCTTCCGCAAATATCCCGGCCGTAGGTGGTCCGTCACCACTTTCAACGTTCCGAACTGCCATCCGCCCGCTACCGGCGTCCGCGGCGTTTCCCATTTTGCGCTGGAATCGCCCTGCCATGTGGGCGCTCCGCCGGGCGGCTTCCATTCGCCGAAGTGCAACAGCCGAGTCTGCATGCCAGCATCGGTTTCCACCTTCAATGTACTGTCGTTCTCCCAACCGATGCGCACGCGCCCGGGAACGCGCATTAAGGCAGGCGCCCCGTAGGACCTGCATTGCTCGCCCGCCGCCTCGTCCTTGCTGGGGTCCCAGGTATCCGCCCGGTCTTTCGCGGCCTGCGTAATGGGAATGCTCGCGTAGTCGCCCTTGGGCGGCGTGACCATGCGCCAGCGCCAGTCTTCGGTGACCAGCGAGACCCAATACCCAGTAAGATCGATCGGTGCGGACGCCTTCGCGGTTTTCGGAGTCGGCGCCGAGCCAGCAGGCGCATTTTGTTGCGCGCCAACGCAGGTCGCACCCAGTGCAAAAGCCGCGGCCATCCACACAGCTTGTCTTGTCACAACCTGCCTCATCGCGATCCTCATGTTCCCCGATATCCTCTTCACTTTTTCGCGCTGAGGCTACGATAGACGGCCTCGATAAACATATCCGTCGTCCACGGGCCGGATTCAGCGCCGTAGCGAGGCCGGTATTCCTTTGTAGGATCGCTGGCTTTAATCTGGCTCAACGTCATCCCCTTCTGGATCATGTCCTGGACCACGTCGCCAATGATCGTAAGCATGTCGCGATACTCCACCACGTCGGCTTCGTCGCAGATGCGGCCGCGGCCTGGGATAACCAGAGTCCCGCCCTCCTGCCACACCAAAGGAGTCTCCGGAATGGTAATGTCGATGAGCCGATTCAGCGCCGAGATCTCGCCCTGGATGCTGCCGCCTTTTTCCACGTCGATGACCGGGAATCGGTTCATGTCCAACACCTCGCCCGCAACCACCACATCCGAGCGCCGGAAAAACACCATCGCGTCGCCGTCGGAGTGCGCGGCCGGCTGCGCCAGCACTTGAATTCCCTCTCCGTTCAGGTAGGTGTCTTTCTCGTCCTCGCTGAACGTCTCCGTGGGCCAGGCGGCCGTCGGAAAGGGAGAAACTTGGCCGGTCGGCGCGCTCATCCGGTTCAGGACGTTATCCGTCGCCAGAATCCCGGCTGCTCCACTTTTATCCACTTCGTTGACGACATTCACGCCCCCCGCGTTGTTTGCCGGGATCAGGGACACGCCCGCCTTGGAGAGCTTTTCGTTGCCGCCCACATGATCCGGCTCGGCGCTGGTATTGACGATGAAACGGATGGGCCGGCTGCTGATCTTGCGAATCGCCGCCAGCACTTGATCGGTCATCTGCGCGGAGCCGGTATCGACCAGCACCACCCCTAGCTCTCCCAACTGCACGCCGATGTTACCGCCTGCGCCGGCGATCATGAAAAAATTCGGTCGAATTTCCAGCGCCTCGATCTCATTCGCGCCGCTCGGCGCCCTCTGCGCGTAGGCCTTCGCCCACGGCATCCAGCTCAAGGCGGCCAGCGCCGCCAGAGTCCACGGGACCCGCCCCCTCCGGCCTGTCCCTCGTGACCCTGCGCTACTTGTGATGTCCGTCATGATGACCTGCTATCTAGCGACCAGCGTTCTACTACAGCCTTGCAAATAGAATCCCCTTGCGCGCCCTGCCGCCGTTCAACGCACGGGAGCCGAACCCGTAGAACGTGAGCCTGACAGTAGGGATTCGCTTGCAGGATCCCGGCCTTCGTGAACAAATTTGTGGCACTCATAGTTGAGGCTGCCCACACTCGCCGCCCGCGCCGATCTATTTCGAGGGCATGTGCTGCCGGTCCTTCTCGTTCTCATTCACGATATAGTCCAATAAATCCGTGTCGAGCCGGATCGTTTGCTTTAACGTGACCGTCCAAGGTTTGGTATAGGCCTTGGGATCGTCAACGGTGATTGTGACGTCCATTTCCCCGAAATTCAGCCGATGGAACCGCTCGGTAATCCTGGCCGCTTCCGTCAGCGGGCTACCGTCATTGTCGAGCCAAATCCCATCGCGAAAACCGTTGCTTTGAACAACCAATACATCGCCATCCCACTTACCTGTGGAATAACCATTCCAGCTCGGGTTCGGATCGGTAAGCAATGGACGGCCATCCGTGAACATTTGCCGGTAGCTCGCATTGTATTCGCTCAGGATGACGAGCAGCCCCGGAACCTGAATGAACTTCCTGGGTGTTGGAAAAGTGAGCGTTTTCACGATCCCGAGGGGAAGACCTTGCGTAGTGGGATCGTGAATGCGCCCTTCCGCATCCCGCATCTTGACCAACTGCGCGGCCCATGGCTGATAAGGCAAGCCTCCCTTCAGGCGCGACCCTATATTGACAAACTCGGGGTTCACCGGCTCAACATCGGGGGTAGAAGGTAGCCGTCCCTTCCGCTCCATCTCCCACAACCCCGACAAATCAGGCTTTCCATCGGCGCCACGCGGAGCAGGCGCGGACAGGTTCGGCTTCCCGTCGGCGGTTCGAGGAACACCCGCCGTCGGGTAATCCAGCCACTGGGCCGTTACGGGAGATAACGAAAAGGCAAGAGCTACAGTGAGTGAAACAAGAAGGCGAAATTCTAACATTTTGATCAATCCGAGATATCATCAGATTGTACCCCGCACGCCACGAAAATGTCCACTTGGCCGCTGTACGCAAGAGATCATCGGGCCCAGCGCCTGCCCCCGCATCCCCGGTCGCGCGCCGATCAGCGCAGGTTCTCTGGCAAGTATTCGGGTGCGTCCTTGCTAGCTGCGTTCACGGGAACCTGGCTTACATTGCTTAACGCCCCGAACGTGACGTAAGTACCGACCAGCCCGGTCAGTTCCACCACGCCTTTTTCCCCCAGTGCGTCGTAACCTTTTCGGAACGTGGAATCGCTGATCTCGTGCTGGCGCAGCAGTTCAGTCGCAAAGTCAAATTCCGCCGATTGTTCGGAGCTCATC
>JALYIB010000471.1 GCA_030775965.1 Acidobacteriota bacterium
GTAGTGCCCGGCGCGTTGCGTCCGTCTTTAGTCTCAATCGAAATCGCGCCGCCCAGCGTGTTCAACCCAAACAATGGATTCGACCCCGGCATCAGCGCCACTTCCGAAATGGCGACCTTCGGAATCAAATCCCAAGCTACAATATCGCCAAAGGGCTGGTTCTGCCGCACGCCGTCCATATAGACCGAAATCCCCTCCGGCGTTCCCAACAGCGGCGACGCCGTGTACCCCCGGTAATTTACATGCGGCTGAAACGGATTTTCCTGGTTCTGATTCACGTGAACCCCGCTGAGCCGCCGGTTCAGCAAATCCGCAAGATCCAGCGCTCCGCTCTGCGCCAGATCGCGTGCGTTCGCCGTCTGCACCGGCGCCGGAATCTCATCCAGCGGCAAATTCGTTCCCGGAAGCGGCGTAGCCCCCACCACGTCGATGCGATCGGCCTGCGCCGCCAGCGCCATCGTCAGCGTGCGCGTAATCGCGGCTCCAGCCGAAACATAGATCGCCACCGACTGCGGAACGAAGCCGGCCTTCGAAGCCTCCAACCGGTAGCGCCCGGGAGTCAGGTTCGAAAACGTATAAACCCCCTGCGCGTCCGTTTCGAAACTGCGAGTCCCCAACTTGCCCGCAGCCTGCATCGCGGCCCCCGAGGGATCTTTAATCTCTACTCGTATTGCCCCGCCAGGCCCCTGCGCCTGCAGCATCGCCCCGAAAAAGACAGCGAACCCCATTCGGAAACCCACAATGATAAATCCCCGCAGTCTTCCGCCTGTTCGAAGCGCAACGCGAAATCGCCACCGGCTCCACGCCGGCCAGCCCCTATCGAACCCCGTTACTGGCTCGCCAGCGCGGCAGTAAGTTTCAACCGCGTGCTCTCCAGATCCTCCGGCAGCACCCGCGTCTCGCTAACGGTCGTAATGAAACTGGTATCGCCCGCCCATCTTGGCAGTCCGTGCAGGTGAATGTGCCCCGCAATGCCCGCTCCAGCCGCCTGCCCGATGTTGAACCCGAAGTTCATCCCGTCCGGTTTGTAGGCTTTGCGCAGCGCCGCCTCGCACCGCTGCGCCACCCGCATCATTTCTTCGAGCGCCTCCACTTTCGCATCTTCCAGGGTTGATACATGCGCGTAAGGCGCAATCATCAAATGACCGCTTGAGTACGGATACCGGTTCAGCAAGACAAAACACAGTTCCGCCCGCAGCACCACCAGGTTTTTAGCGTCCTCGTGCGCCCCTTGCGCCACCAGACAGAATAAGCAGAAATCTTTCCCCGCCGGAACCCCGCCCGCGGAGGAGACATATTGATATCTCCACGGGCTCCACAAATGATCCATACCCAGCCGCGGCTACGCAGTCGGCGCCGCTTCACCGCCGGCCGCGCCATGGTCGTTATTGACCAGGTCCTTCAATTCTTTACTAGGCTTGAAATAAGGAATCCGCTTCGCCGGCACTTCCACCCGCGCGCCCGTCTTGGGATTGCGCCCCACCCGCGGCTGCCGTTGCCGAGTCCGGAAACTTCCAAATCCGCGAATTTCGATTTTGTCGCCGCCCCGCAAGGATTTCACCACGCTATCGAAGATCGCCTCCACGATGACCTCCGAATCCTTGCGCGTCATTTCCACCACTCGCGAAACTTCCTCGATCAATTCGGCCTTGGTCATTTTACCCGTCTTCCCCTTTTCCGCGAATGTGCATTGCTTCCTCTATTGTCATGGTAGCGGCTGCCGCCTGCCGCTGGTAATCTTCCAGGCGCGTGCGTTCCTCGTCCTCAGCCACGGCGCGAAGGCTAAGCCCGATCTTTTTCTCGCCTTCATTCATTTTAATGATTTTAAAGTCGTATTCGTCCCCCCGGGGCAGCGGACTCTCGGCACTCCCTTTATCGGGCATCGGTGGAATCTCCGACTTGTGGCACAGCGCCTCAACGCCCGGCGCCAACTCCACAAAGACCCCAAACGCCGCCGCCCGAGCCACCCGTCCCCGCACCACGTCCCCTACTTCGTGGGCCCTGAAAAAACTCTCCCAAGCATCCGGTTGCAGTTGCTTGACCCCTAGCGACAGCCGGTGATTCGGCGCATCGATCCCCAGGATCACTGCCTGCATAACCTGCCCTTTTTTAACCACTTCCGAAGGATGCTTCACGTGTTTCGTCCACGACAAATCGGAAACATGGACCAGCCCGTCCACGCCTTCTTCGATCTCCAGAAATACCCCGAAATCCGCCAACTTCCGCACCCGGCCTTCCACCACTGAGCCGATGCTATAGCGTTCGCCTACCGTAGTCCAAGGATCAGCCTCCAATTGCTTGATCCCCAAAGAAACCCTTCGCTCCCGCGGCTTCACTTCGAGCACCACGGCCTCCACCTGGTCCCCGGCTTTCACCAGTTTCCCCGGATGCTTCATCCGCCGGCTCCAAGTCATCTCCGAGACATGGATTAATCCCTCAACACCGGGTTCAATCTCGACGAAAGCCCCGTAGTCGGTAATACTCATTACCCGCCCGATCACGCGGCTCCCGGCCGGAAACCGCTCGCCCAGCGTCTCCCATGGGTCCGGAGTCAACTGCCGAATCCCCAAGGATATGCGCTCTTTCTCGCGATCGAACTTGAGAACTTTCACGGTAATCTCATCGCCCGGATGGACGACTTCAGAAGGATGATTCACCCGCCCATGCGACATGTCGCTCACATGCAGCAACCCGTCAATCCCGCCCAGATCCACAAAAGCCCCGTATTCAGTGAGGTTTTTGACGATCCCAACCACCACCGCACCCTCCGCTAAATGCTCCAGCGCCGTGGCCTTACGCGATTGCAGGTTTTCTTCGAGAGCCGTCTTGCGCGAAACCACCACATTCCCGCGCCGCCGATTCAGCTTGAGGACTTTAACCGGGATATCCTGCCCCACAAACTGATCCAGATCGTGAATCGGCCGCACGTCCACCTGCGACCCCGGCATGAACGCCGGCACGCCCACGTCCACAATGAGCCCGCCCTTGGTGCGCTCCAGCACGCGCCCCAACACCAGCAGTTGATCCCGCATGGCCTGTTCGAGCGTGTCCCATATCCGCAGCCGGCTCGCCCGCGAGTAAGAAAGGAGGATGTACCCCTCCTGCGGCGGCCCCGAGCGATCGACCATCACGTCGATAGCATCCCCGGCCTTGACGGAAACACTCCCATCGGCAAGCTTGAGTTGGTCTATCGGTACCAGCCCCTCGAGCTTGTAGCCAAAGTCAACAATGACTTCGCTGGGGGTGACTTTTACCACATGCCCCTGCAACAGCTCCCCCTCAGACGGAGGTGCCAAATGGCTATAGTCCTCTATAAGATGCGCGTAATCTTCCT
>JALYIB010000472.1 GCA_030775965.1 Acidobacteriota bacterium
CGTCACCACAGCGCAAAATCTAACCGCACGGAATTTCGTCTTCCCCGCGTCCCTAGGCGACGGCCTGCGCGCCATCCCCGGCGTAGCCGAAGTGCAGCTAGTCCGCAGCGTACGCGTCCCCGTGAAAGGAGGCCCCGTCATGCTAGTGGCCCTCGACATAGCCTCCGTCGAGCGCCGCGCGAAACTCCCACCCTTCGAAGGCGATCAAGCCGATATGTACCGCCGGACGCGACGCGGCGAAGCCCTTCTAGCTTCGGAAAACTTCGTGCGCCTGCACGGCGCCAAACTCGGCGAGACCCTCGAAATCCCCGCCCCTGGCGGCACTCTGCGCCTACCCATCGCCGGAATCGTGCGCGAT
Organism: Acidobacteriota bacterium; assembly: GCA_030775965.1. Classification (GTDB taxonomy): domain Bacteria; phylum Acidobacteriota; class Terriglobia; order Bryobacterales; family Bryobacteraceae; genus Palsa-187. The sequence goes on from JALYIB010000472.1 coordinate 359, forward strand.
TTTTCCGATCAGCAAGGCAGCCTCCTGATCTCGCGCGACACCTACATCCACGCCTGGCATGACGATTCCGTCAACGTCTTCCGCCTGTATCTAACGCCCGGCGCGAGTTCCCCCGACGTCCGCCAGCGCATTCTCGACGCCTTCGGAAACGAGCAGCGCCTCTTCGTCCTCACCAACAAAGACGTGCGCGATTACGTCACCCGCCTCACAGACCAATGGTTCGGACTCACCTACGTACAAATCGCCGTAGCCGTCCTAGTCGCCGTACTCGGCATCGTCAACGCCCTCACAGTGTCCATTACCGACCGCCGCCGCGAACTCGGAGTCCTCCAAGCCGTCGGCGGCTTGCGCCAACAAATCCGCCACACCGTTTGGATGGAAGCCGCCGCCATCGGCTTCATCGGACTTGCCCTCGGCCTCCTGCTCGGAGCCGTCGAACTCTATTACGCCATCGAAATCTCGCGCCGCGATCTAGTCGGCATCGACATCGGGTACTCCTACCCCTTCGCCACCGCACTGGCATTGGGCCCCGTGATCCTAGGCGCCGCATTCCTAGCCGCGCTCGGACCCGCCGAAAGCGCCGTCCGCGGCTCCCTTGTCGAGGCTCTCGAATATGAGTAGACTCCTCGCCGCCCTCCTGCTCACAGCGGTGTTCGCTACCGCCCAGGAACCACGCCAGATCATGGAAGAAGCGCAGCGCCGGTCGCGCTCCGCATCGCAGCACTATGAAGGAACGCTCGAAGTGATCGGCAGCGGCAGCCGCATCGCCACCAAACGCTGGGTGTTCGATCGACTCGGCGTATTCGGCAACAGCAAAGGCATGCTGCGCTTCACCGTGCCCGCCGAAGTGAAAGGCGTCGGACTCCTGATCGTCAATCACACCGACCGCGCCAGCGACCAATGGCTGTGGCGCCCCAACATCGGCCGCGAGCAACGCATCGCTTTACAAGACCGCTCCACGCGCTTCTTCGGAACCGATTTCAGTTTCGAAGATCTCGAAGAACGCGACTTAGCGCAGTTCGACTACAAACTCCTGGGCGACGAAAAAGACACCTGGAAACTGGAATCCAAACCACGCAAGTCCTCGCAATACACGTACGGCTATCTGTGGATCAAGAAAGACAATTACACCATAGTAAAAGTGGAATCCTACAACAAGAAGGGTCTAGTCCGCGTCATCGACTATCGCGATTTCGAACTAGCCAAAGGCATCTGGACCGCCCGCACCATCGAGGTCGCCGACGTAACCCGCAAGAGCCGCACCACGCTCAAATACGACAAGCTGGAATACAATCTGCCGATGAAAGACGACGACTTCACACTGGACGCCCTGCGGCGAGGACCATGACTAGCCTGCTCCTGCTCGCGTTACTAGCGCAGAATTTCGAACAGCGCGGCTTCCTCGAAAATCAGGCACTCTTCTATCCGCAGAAAGCCCCCAACGACAGCGCACAAGCCGTCGATCAAGCCGCAATCCGCTGGGAAGCATCCTATAAACTCACGCCCTGGCTGAAGCTGAACGGCTCTCTCGAAGCGCTCGCCGATACCCATCAGGAAGTGAGCCGCGACGCGCGCTTAGATCTCGACGACCGCACCATTCAGCGCCCCGCCCTCTCCCTACGCGAATTCAGCGCCACGATTCACAAAGGCAAAGTCACCGCCCAAATCGGCCGCCAGATCATCCGCTGGGGCAAGACCGACATCCTCACCCCCACCGACCGCTTCGCCCCCAAAGACTACCTGAGCAGCGTGGTCGACAGCGATTTTCTAGCCGTGCCCGCCGCCCGCGTAACCATCGCCAACGCGACTGACTCCCTCGACGCCGTCTGGCAGCCGTGGTTTACTCCCAGCCGCACGCCGCTACTCGATCAACGCTGGACCGCGCTGCCGCCCGAACTAAACGGCGTCACCATTGTCGCCGCCGGCGCGCGCTATCCCGGCCGCAGCCAGTTCGGCCTCCGCTGGAATCACGTAGCCTCGCGCTACGAATACTCAGTCTCGTATTTCGACGGCTTCAACAATCTACCGTTGTTCAACGCAACTTTCGATCCCGCGACTCTCGCCGCGCGCGCGCAACGCTTCTACCCCAGCATGCGCATGTACGGCGCCGATGCCGCGATCCCATTCCCTTGGCTAACCGTGAAAGCCGAAGCCGGCTACTTCACTTCCACCACGCCCGGCGCGCAAGATTACGTCCTCTACGTGATTCAAGTCGAACGCCAGGTGAAGGAATGGTCGTTCGTCGGCGGCTACGCCGGCGAAGCCGTGACCGCTGGCGCGCCCAGTCCACTAAGTTTCGCTCCCGACCTTGGTTTTGCAAAATCCTTCGTCGGCCACGCCACACTAACCATCGACGTAGACCGCAGCCTGACCGTCGAAACCGCCGTGCGCACGGCCGGATCTTTCGTGCGCGCCGAATACTCGCAAGCCCTGGGGCAGCACTGGCGCGTGACCCCCGGAATCGCCTGGATTCGCGGCGACATGACCGATTTTCTCGGCTAATACCACCGCAATTCCTATGCGTCGCTCGCCGTCCGCTATAGTTTTTAAATAGGTGAGAGTTTTCTTCGCTCTATGGTTCGCCGCCTCCGCCTTCGCCCAGGACTTCAGCCACATCGAGGTCCAGCGCGTAGTCAAGGATCTGCATTTTGCCGAAGGCCCCGTGTGGTCCTACGATGGGTTTCTCTTGTTTAGCGACACCGTAGTGGACAAACTCCGCAAGCTCACCCCCGGCGCGGGCGATACGGTCTTCGCCGAACGCGTAGGCGGTGTCATCGGCAACGCGTACGACACCGACGGCCGCCTCTACACCTGCGAATTTCGCCAGCGCCGCGTAACCCGCACCTTGAAGAACGGAAAAATCGAGGTCCTGGCGTCACGCTTCGAAGGCAAACGCTTCAACGCGCCCAATGACATTGTTGTCCGCCGCGACGGTCACGTATACTTCACGGACCCCGCCTTCGGTTCCCAGCAAGACACCCGCGAGCTCGATTTCTACGGCGTCTATCACATCACTCCCAAAGGCGAACTGGAATTGATCGCGAAATGGAAAACGCGCCCCAACGGCATCACGCTCTCCCCCAACGGCCGTACTCTATACGTTTCCGATTCCGACGAACGCAGCGTCCGCGCCTACGATCTCGACGGCAAAGGC
>JALYIB010000473.1 GCA_030775965.1 Acidobacteriota bacterium
CCCAGTGCCTGTCACACTTAAATGTTGTCGACGGCCAGGACCTGGCTCCTCTGCGCGCGGCCATCGCGGACGGGAAAGCGCGCCACCTCACCGGCGGCGGCCCATTTACCTACGGGTTTCTGAGCCGCAAGTTCGTCTCCAGCATGGAGCCTCCCGTCCAGCGTAAATTCAAAGCGCCGAAGAACTACATACCCGCCGGGGAATCCGACCCGCAAGCTACGCTGGCCGAGTTCCGCCGAATCTCCAGAGACCTGCGCGTTCTTGCGCAAAGCGCCATCGGTCTCCACCTCGCCCGGGTCAAGACCAGCATGCCCGCGTTACCCGCTGGGCTGCGCGCCTTCGTCAAGATGCCCCTGGGAGCCCGCTTCGAACTCATCACCGCCCACGACCGCCGGCACTTGTGGCAAGCCGAAGCCGTCCGCAATCATCCCGAGTTTCCGCGATGATGAATACATGGCCGTAGCTCCCAGCGCCCCACAAGCGGCAGGAATTGCGAATCCACACATCGCCCGCGACGAACTTGAAACCGCCGTATGTAGGAGTCCGCGCATGGATCGGATTTCAGTTAAGCCGCCATGGAGACCAAGAGTGAGCGGGCAACACCACGAAGCGGGGCGCCTGATCGCGCCGAAAAGCCTTAGGCAACATCCGCCCTTCCGCTCAGAGGCAATCAGTGCGACAATTCGGTTAGAACATGATCCGGCGTGAATGGTTTCGCGCGAACTGGCGTGTTCCGGTGTTGGCAACGTTGGCCTTCGCCGGCATTACCGTTTCCTTGGCAGCGCAAGGCGATGCTGTCTCCGAACTCAAATCCGCCGTAGCCGCGTTGCAATCGAATCGCGAAGCCGCCGCAGCCGCCCTCCTCAAGGGCCTCGACCGCAAGCTTCCGAAGATCGCCGACTACATTGCCTGGTTCCGAGCCACCGCCGAATTCAGCAGCGGAAATTACGCGGCGGTGCCCGCGTGTCTCGAACCCGTGTGGTCTCAGACTCCCCCATCCCCGCTGACCGGACGCGCGGCCTTGCTGGGAGCGCAAGCCTATCAGCAAACCGGCAACACCTCCGCCGCCGTTAGCCTCCTGCGCAAATATTACAGCGCGATCCCGCAACCGCAAGGCGACTTGGCGCTGGCCAAAGCCTTCGCCGCCGCGGGTGACCCCTTAAGCGCCTCCGTCTACGCGCAGCGTGTCTACTACGGCTATCCCGTCACAAGCGAAGCCGCCGAAGCCGACGCCCTGGCCGCAAATCTCGAATCGCAGCTCGGCGATAAATATCCGCCCGTCCTCGGCAACGCCATGCTGGGCCGCGCCCTCAAGTTACTCGACGCCGGGCAAACCGACAAGGCCCGCAAAGAACTCATCGCGTTAGTGCCGCGCCTGACCGGCCCCGAACGCGACACCGCGCAAGTGAAAATCGGCGTCGCCCAATACCACGCCAAAGACACGAAAGCCGCGCAAAAATATCTAGCCGATCTGGTGGTTGAATCGCCTGCCGCCGACGCCGAGCGCATGTACTACCTATTACTATGCGCGCGCCGCGCCGGCGATCGCGACAGCATGAACGGCGTGTTAAACCACCTCGCCAGCCTGCATACTAATTCCACCTGGCGACTGGAAGCTCTCCTGGCCGTAGCCAATTCCTACCTGATCGAGAATCAGGTGGACGCTTACGAGCCCCTCTACCGCGCCTGCTTCGAATCTTTTCCGAAGGAAACCCGCGCCGCCGGCTGCCATTGGAAAGTTACCTGGGCGCATTACCTGCGCCGTAAAGACGACGCCCGCGATTTGCTGCGCGAGCACCTGCGTTTGTTCCCCAACTCCGATGAATCGTCCGCCGCCCTCTACTTCCTAGCCCGCTTAGCGGAAGGCTCCGGCGATCCAGCCGCCGCCCGCGCCTACTACGGTGAGATCGTTCGCGAGTATCCCAACTATTTTTACACCGGCCTCGCCCGTGAGCGCTTGGCCGCCTTGCCCGCCACCGCCGCGCCGTCCGCACCCGTCGCTGATTTCCTGCGCACCGTAGCGTTCAACACTCGCGCGCGTGTCCGCAATTTCGAACCCAATGCAACCGCGAAGCTCCGCCTGGAACGCGCGCGCCTCCTCGTCTCCGCCGGATTGGACGATTGGGCCGAGACCGAACTCCGCTTCGCCGCCCAGATCGAAGATCAGCCGCACGTCATGGGTCTGGAGTTAGCCACCATGGCCAATCGCCGCTCCCAGCCCGATAAAGCCATGCGCTATCTGAAACGCTACGCGCCGGATTATCTCTATCTGCGCATTGACTCCGCACCCGACGAATTCTGGAAGCTGGCCTTCCCGCTCCCCTATCGCGCCGACTTCGAACGTTTCGCCCGCCAAAACAATCTCGATCCGTTCCTCTTCGCCGCTCTCGCGCGCCAGGAATCCGAGTTCAATCCCAAAGCCGTCTCCGAATCGAGCGCCCGCGGACTCACGCAAATCATGCCCCCCACCGGCCGCGAACTGAGCCGCCAATTGCGCCTGAAGCCGTATTCAACCGCCAGCCTGTTCCAGCCGCAAGTGAACTTAAAGCTCGGATCGTTCTATCTAAAATCTCTTACCGACAGCGTAGAAGGACGCCTGGAAGCCGCACTCGCCGCCTACAACGCGGGCCTCAGTCGCGCCAAAACCTGGTCCACCTGGGGCGAGTTCCGTGAAGCCGCCGAGTTTGTAGAAACCGTGCCCTTTACGCAAACCCGCGAGTACATCCAGATCGTTCTGCGCAACGCCGACATGTACCGCCAGCTCTACGCCAATGAAAAGCCCTCCGCTCCCGCCAACCGGGTATCCTATTCAGATGGGATCGATCAGCGAAGGAAAAGTTCTCGCGCCATCGGCGCTCCCTGACCTTCGCCCACGCTTCCGCAGCGAACGCGCCGCCGGCCTCAACGAAAGCGTCATCCGCGAAATGACGCGCCTGGCGTTCCAGTACAACGCCGTTAATCTGGCGCAAGGCTTTCCCGATTTCCCCGCCCCCGAAATCCTGAAACGCGCCGCCATTGAAGCGATCGAAGCCGACATCAATCAATACTCCATCACCTGGGGCGCAAAGCCCTTTCGCGACGCCATTGCCGCCAAATATCGCCGCCACTACCAACTCGACTTCGACCCCGAGCGTGAAATCACCGTAGTCTGCGGAGCCACCGAAGGCATGATCGCGTCCCTGACTGGAGTCACTAACCCTGGTGATGAGTTAGTAGTCTTCGAACCCTTCTACGAAAACTATGGCCCCGATTCCGTCCTCTGCGGATGCACCCGCAAACTGGTCGCCCTGCGCGCTCCCGATTGGACCTTCGACCGCGACGAACTGCGCCGGGCGTTTTCCAAGCGCACCAAAGCCATCATCCTGAACTCGCCCAACAACCCCACCGGCCGCGTCTTCAATCGCGCGGAACTCAACTTCATCGCCGAACTCTGCCAGGAATTCGACGCCCTCGCCGTCACCGACGAAATCTATGAACACATTCTCTACGGCGGCGCGCGGCACATCCCCATGATGCAACTGCCCGGCATGCGCGATCGCACCATCCTGATCAACAGCCTCAGCAAAACGTATTCTGTAACCGGATGGCGCGTCGGTTGGGTGCTGGCCAGTCCCGATCTTACGGACTCCATCCGCAAAGTTCACGACTTCCTCACCGTCGGTGCCGCCCACCCCCTGCAGATCGCAGGCGTGACCGCGCTCAGCCTTCCCGACTCCTATTACGTTGACCTCGCCGAAAAATACAGCGAGCGCTGCACCGCCATGATCGACATGCTCACGCCCGTCGGGTTTCACTGCTACCGCCCCGAAGGCGCTTACTACGTGATGACCGACATCTCCGGCTTCGGCTTCAAAGACGACATGACATTCGCGCGTTATCTTGTGGAAAAGATCGGTGTTTCCGCGGTCCCCGGCTCCTGCTTCTTCTCCCACCCGCACGATGGCGAGCAAATGATCCGCTTCTGCTTCCCCAAGAAACCCGCCACCCTGGAGGCCGCCGCCGAACGCCTGCAAAAACTATGAGGGACCGTATCCTCTGTCCCCGCTTTTGCTGTCGTCGGGCCCACACCCGCCAGCAATGTAGCAAGACTCCCACCGCTCATTAAAACCCTTTCATTTTGCTGGCAGATGTGCGACGCTCAAATCAGGAGGCGTTATGACTCCTTTTTCTCTTCTCCCCGAGCGTGTTGTGCGGGAAGATGGCCAAGGCGCCGAAGTTCGGCTCGAAGGCACGCAGGGCAAGCGCCTGCTGCTGACTCTTAACGTTACGCGCATTCTGGAACGCGAAACTTTGGAAGTGAGTATCCACGGCTCTGGCGACCGCACCGATTGGCGGCCGCTGGCGTCGTTCCCCAACAAGTCGTACTGCGGAACGTATTCTTTGCAAATGGACTTAACCCACGAACCCGCAGTGCGCCACCTGCGCGTGCATTGGAAAATGAGCCGCTGGAATCAGCAAAACCCGCGCCCGGTTTTCGGATTCCATGTGTCCGCCGAGGAACTCCGCTCCAAAGTAGCCGGCACGGCGTAGCCATCACAAACGGTTCATCAAACTAGCCGCGTACCCCGCGCCGAATCCGTTGTCGATGTTCACGACGGTCACATTACTGGCGCAACTGTTTAACATGCCGAGTAGCGCAGCCAGTCCCTGGAAGCTCGCGCCGTACCCCACGCTCGTCGGCACCGCGATCACCGGAGCCATCACCAATCCGCCCACGACGCTCGGCAAGGCGCCCTCCATCCCCGCGCACACAATCACCACGCGAGCCTCCGCCAGTCGCTCGCGATGATGCATCAGCCGGTGAATTCCCGCCACGCCGACGTCGTGAAAAGCCTCTACTTCGTTGCCCATGACCTCGGCCGTGACCTGCGCTTCTTCCGCCACCGGCAGATCGCTCGTTCCCGCGCAAACCACGGCAATCTTGCCCTTGCCATGCACACTCCGGTCGCGCCACACCCGCAGCGATCCCGAAGCCGGAAAATATTCAGCTCCCGCCTGCTCTTTCTGCAACCGCTCCGCCATTTCTTGAGGAATGCGCGTCACCAGAACATTCTGCGCCTTGGCCAACAGCGCCGCCGCAATTGCGGAAATCTGATCCGCCGTCTTGCCGGGTCCGAAAATCACCTCCGGCATGCCATGCCGCAGCGCACGGTGATGATCTACCTTCGCGAAACCCAGGTCTTCAAACGGCAAATGCCGCAGCCGATCGAGCGCCGCATCGATATCCACTGCTCCCGCACGCACTTCTTCGAGGAGCGCGCGCAATTGATTTTGATCCATAGGAAGCTTCAGGATAGCAGCGCCAGGGTGCCCCGATACCCGCAAAAGAGGTGCCCCAAACCCACCTCAATTCCCTAGGACCTTACTAAGGCGCAAGGCATAATCATCCTACATGAACAAGCTGGCGACCGAAACTCTCCCCCAAATCTGCTCCGAAGTCGGACTCACTTGCCAGAGCTGCACCGCCGAAACCGCACGCCATGTCGCGGCCGTCTGCAAGGGACTCCGCGGGAAAGCCCTCGGCCAGATGTTCGTGCAACTGTATCCTGACGCGGCCTGCGCCCCCGCCCACAAGATGTTCGCAGCGCATTATGAATCCGCGTCCGAAACCCCCAAGCGCCGCGACTTTATGTCCACCCCCCCGGCCGTCATGGCCGCGGTAGCGTAAACTACTTCGACGCCTGCACCGGCACGCCGCTCCCGGACGGAATTTCCTCCTGCATTCCCCGCGCTCGCGGCGGGCTCACCAATAAAGGAAGAATCATCGCCACCGTCATCAGTCCGGCGATCAAATACAGCGCCTGATTGTAACCGCCCGTGGCTTGCCTCAGGTAGGCAAACAGCAAAGGACCAAAGGCCGCGGGAAACGCCCACGGCAGCAACATCAACCCGAAAATCGGTCCCACGTGGCGAGGGCCAAAATAATCCGCGGCGAAGGCCGGCGTGATCCCGTACGCTCCTCCGTAGCACAATACGATGGTGAACGTCGTGACCAGCAGAAGCGGCGGCGACGTAATGTTGTGAAACGTCCAGAACAGCACCGCCTGTATGGAATACATCAGGAAGAAAGCCATTTTCCGGCCCATCATGTCGGAAATCCAGGCCCACAGCACACGGCCCATTCCATTGGCCAGACTGATGATGCCCACGAAGCTTGCCGCCGTCACCGCGCTTACCTTGCCGATTTCCTGAAATATGGGCGCGGCCTGCGAAACCACTGAAATGCCGGCGATGGTGTTGATGGATAACAACGCGCACAAGGCCCACCATTGCCAGGTCCGCAAAGCCTCTCCTAAGCGATAATCGCGATCGCAACGCTGTGCGACTTGCGCCGCCGTGGGCGTCCATCCAGCCGGTTTCCATCCTTCGGGAGGATTCCGCATGAAGGATCCCGCGCACACCGCGACGATTCCATAGGCGATGCCGAGATAGGCAAACGTAGTCATCACGCCGAAGTGTTGCATCAGCCTGGCCGCCACCGGCGCCGCAATCAGCGAACCTGCTCCGAAACCGCCCACCGCTACACCGGTGATGAGCCCTCGTCTTTCCGGAAACCACTTCACCAGAACAGCGATCGGAACGATGTATCCCATGCCCAGCCCGATTCCACCCATCACGCCGTAAGTAAGGTACAACCACCACAATTTGTAGGCCGAAAAACTCGCCAGAAAGACTCCGCCGCCCCACAGCAGGCCGGCCACCATTCCCACCGTTCTGGGGCCCACTCGATTCAGCCAAAGACCGCCTACTACGGCTGACAAACCCAGCAGCAGCCAGTCAATCGAGAAGGTGAGGGAGACTTGTGAAATGCTCCAGCCGAATTCCTTGACCAGAGGGATACGGAAAACGCTCCAGGCATAGCCGGCGCCCAAAGCCATTTGCATGCAGACACCCGCGACCGCTATCCACCACCGATTGATTGAAGGCATGAGTCTCCGTTACCGCGTCTTCAACAGTGTACTTCGTTATAGGCTGCGGCGCAGACGGCGCGGCCGGGGCCTATAATATCCGGAGGTGGTGAACCCAATGCAAACGTCCCAGTCCCGACGCACACGAACGGGCGCCCTGGTCGCATGTTTCTTCGCAACGGTCCCCATGCTGGCGCAAAGCGGCGCGAAGAACGGGGAATGGCGCAGTTACGGCGGAGACACCGGCAATACCCGCTACTCGCCGCTCGATCAAATCAACGCTTCGAACTTCAACAAGCTCGAACCGGCGTGGCATTTCAAGACGGAGAACCTGGGCCCCGCCCCGGAATTCAACCTTGAAGGCACGCCGCTGATGGCCAACGGCATCCTCTACGCCACTGCCGGCACCCGCCGCGCCGTCGTTGCCCTCGACGCCGCCACCGGCGAGCTACTCTGGATGCACAGCGAGAACGAAGGCGAGCGCGGCCGCAACGCCCCCCGCCAACTCTCGGGCCGCGGGCTCTCTTATTGGACCGACGGCCGCGAAGAACGAATCTTGTATGTGACCCCCGGTTACCGGCTGCTCGCGCTGAACGCGAAAACCGGCGCGCGCATCGCAACCTTCGGCACCGACGGCTTAGTGGACCTGAAGATGGATGACGATCAAGTGATTGACCCCATCACTGGCGATGTGGGCCTGCACGCCGCGCCCGTGATCGCCAACGACACCATCATCGTGGGCGCCGCGCACCGCTCCGGCAGCGTCCCGCGCGGCAAGACCAATGTGAAAGGTTTCGTGCGCGCCTTCGATGTGCGCACCGGCAAGCGCCTGTGGATCTTCCACACCATCCCCAAGCCCGGCGAGTTCGGCTACAACACTTGGGAAAGCGATTCCGCCGATTACACCGGCAACACCGGCGTGTGGGGCCAGATCAGCGTCGACGAACAACTGGGCCTGGCGTTTCTGCCGGTCGAGCTTCCCACCGGTGACTACTACGGCGGCCATCGCCCCGGCAACGGACTGTTCGGCGAGAGCATCGTGGCCGTCGATCTCAAAACCGGAGTCCGCAAGTGGCATTACCAGTTGGTGCACCATGGCATCTGGGATTTCGATATCCCCTGCGCGCCCATTCTGGTCGACATCACCGTGAACGGCCGCGCCGTCAAAGCACTCGCGCAGCCCACCAAGCAAGCTTTCCTATATCTGTTCGACCGCACCACCGGCCAGCCCATCTTCCCGATCGAAGAAAAGCCGGTGGAGCAATCGACCGTCCCCGGAGAAAAAACCAGCGCGACACAACCGTTTCCCAGCAAGCCGCCGGCTTACGATCGTCAAGGTTTTTCGTTGGACGACTTGATCGATTTCACGCCCGAATTGAAGGCGCAGGCGCGTGAGATTGTCGCGCACTATTACATCGGACCGGTTTTCACGCCACCTTCCCTGAGTAAAGCCGGCGGCCCCATCGGCACGCTGGCGTTCGCCACGGCACAGGGTGGAACCAATTGGGTGGGCGGCTCGGTCGACCCCGAAACCGGCATCGCCTACATTCCTTCGCAAAAATCGCTGAGCAATCTCGGCTTGGTGCCTTCCGATCCCAAGACCAACGATTTCCGCTTTGTGCAAGGCACAGTCGACGAGGGAACGCGCGCCACAGGCGGGGCAGGCGGCGATGGAGGCGCGGTCCCGGGCACGGTCAACCCTGCGCGCCGTAACGTGCAGGGCCTGCCGCTCTTCAAGCCGCCTTATGGACAAATCAGCGCCATCGATCTGAACAAGGGCGAGATCCTGTGGCAGATCCCGAACGGCGAAACTCCGGATGTAATTCGCAACCACCCGGCGCTCAAAGGGCTGAACATTCCGCGCACCGGACGCGCCGGAATCGTCGGCCTGATCGTCACCAAGACACTGGTGATCGGCGGGGAGGCCGGCACCATCACCATGCCCGACGGCAAGAAAGGCGCGTACCTGCGCGCGTACGATAAAAAGACCGGGAACGACGCCGGTGCGGTCGTCATGCCCGCCGGACAAACCGGCTCCCCGATGACCTACATGCTGAACGGCAAGCAATACATTGTCGTCGCCGTAGGCGCCGCCGGGTATCCGGCCGAGTATCGCGCGTACAGGTTGCCGGACTGAAGTCATATCAAGCCATCATTGTCGGTGGCGGCCACAACGGCCTGGTCACTGCCGCGTATCTCGCGCGCGCCGGAGTGCGCGTGTTGGTCCTCGAATCGCGCGAGATCGTAGGCGGCTGCGCCGTCACCGAAGAAATCTGGCCCGGCTACCGCGTCTCGACGGCATCCTATCTAGCCAGCCTGATGCAAGAAAAAGTCGTGCGCGAGCTGGAACTCGAACGCTTCGGCTACCGCGTCGACGCCAAGGACCCGGCGTTCTTCTCGCCCTTCCCCGACGGCCGCCACCTGTTCATGTGGCAGGATCGCGCAAAAACCGTCGCCGAGATCGCCAAGTTCTCCGCGCATGATGCCGCAGCTTATCCGCGCTACGAAGCGCATTTGGAAAAACTTGCTCGCGTGGCCGAGTCCCTGCTCCTGGCCACACCGCCCGATTTCCCGCCGCAAGGCATCGGCGACTTCATCGAATATCTAAAACTGATGGGACGCCTGCGCGGCCTGTCACGCGCCGAAATCGTCGGTTTAGTGAAAGTCTTCACGCAAAGCGCCGCCGATTTTCTGGATGACTGGTTTGAGAGCGAAGAGATCAAAGTGACGCTCGCCACCGACGGCGTCATCGGAGCCAATGGCGGCCCGCGTTCCCCTGGCACCGCCTACATTCTGCTGCACCACTGCATGGGCGGCGTGAACGGTATCCGCGGCTTGTGGGGTTTCGTGCGCGGAGGCATGGGCGCGGTCTCTAACGCCATCGCCGATTCCGCGCGGGCGAGCGGAGCCGAAATTCGCACCAACGCGCCCGTCGTGAAGATTCTAGTCCAGGGCGGCCGCGTCACCGGCGTCGTTCTCTCCGGCGGCGAAGAAATCAACGCGCCCATCGTCGCCAGCAATCTCGACCCGCGCCGCACCTTCCTGCACCTGGTGGACGCGGCAGCCTTGCCCGCTGACTTCCTGGCCGGCATCCAGCGCTTCCGTTCCGAAGGTACCTCGCTCAAGATCAATCTCGCCTTGAACGGACTCCCGGAATTCACCGCATTCCCCGGCGCTCCCGGCCCGCAGCACCGCGCCACCATGCACTTGTGCCCGTCGATCGAATACGTCGAGCGCGCCTGGGATGACGCCAAGTACGGCCGCCCCTCGCGCTCCCCGCTGATCGAGATGACCATCCCTACCCTGTACGACGCCACGCTCGCGCCCGCCGGCCATCACATCATGGGCATCTTTTTGCAATATGCGCCTTACACGCTGCAAGGCACCCATTGGGACGCCGAGCGCGAACCCTACGCCGACCGCGTCCTCGAAGTGATTGAGCAATACTGCCCCAACATCCGCGACATCGTCGTCGAGCGCCAAACCCTCACGCCGCTCGATCTCGAACGCCGCTTCGGACTCACTGGCGGCAACATTTTTCACGGCGAAATGTCGCTCGATCAAATGTTCGTGCTGCGTCCCTTGGCAGGTTGGGCGCGCTACCGCACCCCCGTCAAAGGCCTGTATTTATGCGGCTCAGGAGCGCATCCGGGCGGCGGCGTCATGGGCGCACCCGGACACAACGCCGCTCGCGAAATCCTGAAGCACCACTGAATCGCCTGCCTAGATTAGTGGTAGCTTACTTGCAGATTCGTGAACGATCCATCCGGCAAATTGCGCACGCCCATGCCGTTCAATCCGGTAAATGGCAATTGCACGTTGCCCGTCGGAATCCCATACACGCGAATATAGCCGCTCTGATTCGCCAGCGCGGGATACTTCTGGGCCAGCACGAACGCCATGTGCTGCAGCGGCTGCAACACAATGGAGAAATCGTCGACGATCACCTTCCCGGTTAGATCGTACGCCACTACCAG
>JALYIB010000474.1 GCA_030775965.1 Acidobacteriota bacterium
CGTTTGACCCGCTTTAGGCAGCAGCAATTGCAAGCCCGCCAGATCCTGCGGAAGAATGTGATCCCGCCCCGCCAGCGCATGCCCCGGCGGAAATAGCGCCTTGATTTCGTCGGAGTGAATCTTGGCCACCTGCAGGCGCTTCTCCGTCACCGGCAATTGCGTGATGCCGAAGTCGGCCTGGTTGTCCACCACCGCCTCCACCACCCGCGTTCCATAGGCGCGGTCCACCAGAATCTGCACGTTCGGAAAACGCTTTTTGTATTCCGAAAACACCCGCGGCAGAACGTAGATGCAGGTCGCTTCGTTGGCCGCAATCACCAGTTCCCCGCGCGGGACGCGTTCGAGTTCATTGATGGTATCCTGCGCCCGCCGCCGCAAGTCCAGAATCTGCTCGGCGTAGTGCGCGAAGATTTCCCCCGCCGGAGTCAGCGCGATTTTAGTCCCCAGCCGCGCGAACAGCGAAGCGTTCATTTCCTGCTCCAGTTGCCGCACCTGTGCACTCACCGCCGGCTGCGTCCGGTAGCAGGATTGCGCCGCCTTCGAGAAACTCTTCAGGCGCACAATTTCGAGAAAGGTATGGAGCTGATCGAGATCCATCTGTGAATACTAAATGCCTTTGCGGTCCGCTCACTCCAGTATCTCACTGGCTGCTAGGATTAAGCGATGGTACCACGAGCGCTGTCGTATTCTATACGGTCCCCTATATCGTGGTTTTCCACGCTCGCCGCAGCCCTGCTAGTCAACTTTTTCGCAGCACGCAGCGCAGCCCAGTCGCCAGCAAGCCGCGTCCTTTTAGTAGTCAATGATAATTCGTCATTGTCGCAATCCATCGCCGATTACTACGCCCGCCGCCGTAACATCCCCGCCCAGAATATCTGCCACCTCAAAGCGCCCACCGTCGAAGAAATCTCGCGCGCCGAATTCGACCGCCAGATCGCCCGCCCCCTCGCCGATTTTCTCCGTAAATCTGGACTGGAGGAAAGCATCTACTACATCGTCACCACCGCCGGCGTGCCCCTCAAAATTGCCGGCACGGCGGAGCTTTCCGGCAACGCCGCCTCCGTCGACAGCGAACTTACGCTGCTCTATGCCGATCTTCACACAGGCAAGCTGCACGCCATCGACGGCGTAATCCCCAATCCTTTTTTCGGGCGCCGCGAGCAAGCTTTCTCCCATCCGGAGTTTCCCATTTATTTAGTCACGCGCCTGGCCGCCTACGACTTCGACGGCGTCAAGGCCATCATCGACCGCGCGCTCGCCGCCGCCAACCGCGGCAAATTTATTCTCGACCTCAGCGATCCCGACGACCGCGAAGGCAACAACTGGCTGCGCGACGCCGCCATTCAACTCCCCAAGGACCGCGTCGTGCTCGAAGACACCGCCCAGCCCATCTGGGATCAAACCGACGTGATCGGCTACGCCAGTTGGGGCTCGAACGATGCTAATCATCACCGCCGCTTCCCCGGATTCCACTGGCTCCCCGGCGGCATCGTCACCGAATATGTATCGTCGGACGGTCGCACCTTCGACAAGCCGCCCGATAAGTGGATGCCCAGCCGCCTGTGGAACACACCCTCGGCCTGGTTCGCCGATTCGCCACAATCGCTGCTCGCCGATTATCTTCTAGAAGGCGCCACCGGCGGCTCCGGCCACGTCTACGAGCCGTACTTGGTCATGACCCCGCGCCCCGACCTGCTCTTCGCCGCCTACTACAGCGGCCGCAATCTCGCGGAGAGTTTTTATTTGTCCATCCGTTCCCTGAGTTGGCGGAATATCGTGGTGGGCGACCCGCTGTCCTCTCTCGGAACCCCGTCGCACTAGCCCGTGGTCCCAAGCTTTCTCGATGCAGCCCGCGGAATTCACTGCGTTGCGCACCGCTCCCCGGCAGCACGGACGAATGTCATCTTCAAATGCTACTGCACCGCGGCTCAGGCCGTTACGATAGACTGGCACTCGATGCGCTGCGACGGCCTTCGCCCAAATAAATTCGGGCGAACTCTCCGGCAGCGTGCAGGACCGTTCCAACCCCACCGCCTTTACCGCGAACTTCGGCAGCATCTCCACTGCGCAAGATTCTCGGCAACTTCAATTCGCGCTCAAGCTGCTGTTCTACTTCCGACTGGCCTTTCAAGTGCTCGATTATTAGAACCCATGAGTGATTTGGATTCCACAGAGCACGGCCTTTACCCGCACAGGCGCGGTTTCACTGCCTGGTTTGGCGCCCTCTGGTGCCGCCTGTTTCATCGTCGCGTCATGCTGCCGATTCACGGTTATTATCAATGCCGTAGATGCTTCCGCCGCATTCCCATTTCACTCGAAGCCGGCGACGGCGGCGAGCGCCGCTAGGCGCTCTTCCCCTACGCGCCATAATAAGGTTTGCGTCCGTTCAAACCCCTTTTCAAAAATTCCCACCTGGCAACCATTGCCGGTAATTTCTGGCCTCGCCCCCGGAGCGAACCGCGCTGGCCCGTCACCGATGTCCTCTCTGAGCCCGAGCCCGGCGTGCGACTTTTGATCCGTTCCCAAGCGCCGGAGCGCCCGCACGCCGAATTGATTCTGATCCACGGCCTCGAAGGATCGAGCGAATCCGGCTACGCCCGCAGCATGGCCGCCTCGGCGCTGGCCGCCGGCTTCGCCACCCATCGCTACAATATGCGCGGCTGCGGCGGGTCCCCCTGGCATCGGAATGCCAACTATCACTCCGGACAAACGGGCGACTTGCTGCACCTGGCCCGTGAACGCCAACGCGCCAGCGGCCTGCCCATCTTCGCCGTCGGCTACTCGCTCGGCGGCAACATCGTTTTGAAACTGGCCGGCGAGCTAGGCGAGCAGGGCGGGGAACTGTTCGCCGGAGTCTGCGCTGTCTCCGCTCCCATAGACCTGGCCGCATCCGTCGAGGCCACTGGACAACCCCGAAACATTCTCTACCGCCGCCGTTTCGTTAAAAAATTGAAAGAACGAGTCCGCGTCCGCAACCCCCTCGCCCCCGACCTGTTCCCGCTAGGCCCGCTTTCCCAAGTCCGCACCATCTACGATTTCGACGACCTCTACACCGCCAAAATCTTCGGCTTCGGCACCGCCGATAACTACTACCGCACACAGTCGTCGAACCAGTTTTTAGAACACATCCGCATCCCCACTCTCTTAGTGCAGGCGAAGGACGACCCCATGGTCCCCTTCGCCATGTACTCCCACCCCGCGCTCACTCGGAACCCCCACCTCAAACTGGTAGCCGTAGACTACGGCGGCCACTTAGGATTCCTAGACCGCCACCCCCCGCGCCTCTGGCTGGACACACTCATCACAGACTGGTTACTGAAGACCGGGAACAAAGCTCTGCCAGCGAACGTATCCTAAGCACATGGGTGTGTCGCTCTTCGAAGCCGTCCGTCTAGCCTTCGAATCCCTGCGCGCCAGTAAACTTCGCAGCGCCCTCACCTTGCTTGGCGTCATGCTTTCGACAGCCACCCTGATCGCCGTGATGGCCATCATCCACGGCATGGACGTCTACGTAGCCAGCAGCGCCTCCACCATGGGCACCGACGGCTTCCGCGTCCTGCGCGCGGCCTTTGGCGGCTACCAGGACGCCAAAAAGTTCTTCGAAGCCCAGCAAAAAAATCCGCAGCTTACGCAGGAAGAATTCGAGTTCGTCAAAACCCGCGTGACGCTGGTGGGCGAAGCCGGCATCTCCGGCACGCGCCTGGGCACCGTCACCTACGTTTCTGATGCCGTTCCCGGCGTAGCCATCCAAGGCGTGAGCTCCAACGCCGCCGTCATGAGCAACACCCAAATCGACCTGGGCCGTTTCTTCACGGACATCGATGAGCAGCGCCACTTAGCCGTAGTCTTCATCGGCTCCGACCTCAAAGAGCGCTTCTTCCCCAACGTCGACCCCGTCGGCAAAACCATCGCCATCGAAGGACTGCCCTTCGCGGTCATCGGCACCGCGCAGCCCAAGGGCAGCCTCTTCGGCCAGTCGCAGGACAACTACGTCTCGATCCCCGTCAGCACCTATTTCAAAATCTACG
This sequence comes from Acidobacteriota bacterium, assembly GCA_030775965.1. Lineage (GTDB taxonomy): Bacteria > Acidobacteriota > Terriglobia > Bryobacterales > Bryobacteraceae > Palsa-187. The sequence continues at coordinate 4,029 of JALYIB010000474.1, forward strand.
GCGACCGCTCCGGCATCGGCTACAACTTCCAGGCGCGCCACCGCGACACGCTGCAGCAGACCGTCGACGAAGTGCGCACCCTGCTGCGCACGCACCGCCACCTGGCGCCGCAGCAGGACGACAACTTCTCCGTCATCTCCTCCGATTCGTTGGTAGGCTTGTGGGACTCGCTCACCGGTTCCATCGCCGCCATGGCCGTAGCGGTAGTGAGCGTGTTCATGGTCGTGGGCGGAGTCGTCATCATGAACATCATGCTGGCCGTGGTCTCCGAGCGGACCCGCGAAATCGGCGTGCGCAAAAGCGTAGGCGCGCGCCACCGCGATATCCTCACGCAGTTCCTGTGCGAATCGTCGATGCTCTCAGGCGCCGGCGGCGTTCTCGGCGTCTTACTAGCTTGGACCGCGGCGGTGTTGGTGCGCACCTTCACGCCCGTGCCGATGGAAGTGCCCGCGTATTCGGTGTTGCTCGGCGTCAGCCTCTCCACCGTCGTCGGATTATTCTTCGGCATCTACCCGGCCCGCAAAGCCGCGCGCCTGGACCCCATCGTCGCCATGCGGGCGGAGAGCTAACATTGAAGCTGCTGCTCTCCGTATTCGTCCTGGCCCTCGACACCCTGCGCGCGAACAAGCTGCGCTCTTTCCTAACGCTGCTTGGCGTCATCATCGGCACCGGAGCCATCATCGGCGTGGGCTCTATCCTCGCGGGCCTCGACAATTCCGTAGCAGGCTTGATCCGCAGCCTGGGCACCAACTCCATCCTGGTTTTCAAATTCCGCCTGGGCCCCTCGTTCGGCGGACGCACGCCCGAAGAACTCCTGCGCAAGCCCCTCACCTATGAAGACGCCGTCGCGATCGCCGAACGCTGCCCCTCCGTCGAACACGTGAGCCCGTACCTGTTGCAGATGAATTTTCGCGGCGTCAATCTCGACCACGCCCGCTACCAGGGCAACGACGCCTATCAAATCCAGCTCGGCGCGACCGACGAATATTACACCACCAGCGGCCAAGGCGACATCAAGACCGGCCGTTTTTTCAGCGACGCCGAAAATCAGCACCGCATTGCGGTCGCCGTGATCGGCGAAGATGTGTACGGCTCGCTGTTCGGAACCCAAATCGCCGAAGGAAAAAAGATTCAAGTCGACGGCCGCGAAGTGGAAGTGGTGGGAGTCCTCAAGCGCGCCGCCACTTCGCTCCCCGGTCAGACCGACAGCCGCGTTCTGTTGCCCTACTTCACCATGCGCAAGATGTTCCCGCAGACCAATGAGAACCTGTTTTTCGTGCAACCGCGCGAAGGCCGCATGGCCGCCGCCGTTGACGAAGTGACGGCAGTGCTGCGCCAGCGCCGCCACGTCCCGTTCTCCGCGCCCGACAATTTCGCGATCTCGACAGCCGGGCAAATGATTGAACAATTCCGGCAGCTCACGTCGGTAACCGCGCTGGTGATGGTGGTGCTCAGCTCGATGGGCCTGCTGGTCGGAGGCATCGGCGTCATGAACATCATGCTGGTGTCGGTGACCGAACGCACGCGCGAGATCGGAGTCCGCAAAGCCATCGGCGCCCGCCGCCGCGATATCGTGCGCCAGTTTTTGACCGAGGCCGTGGTGCTCACCAGCGTAGGCGGCCTGCTGGGTATGACGCTGGGCTGGATCGTGTCCGTCGCCAGCCGCTTCGCTTTCCCAAATCTGCCGACGCTGGTTCCGCTGTGGGCCGTGCTGCTCGGCATCGGAGTCTCCGTCGGCATCGGCCTGTTCTTCGGCATCTGGCCCGCCAGCAAAGCCGCACGCCTCGACCCCGTGGACGCGCTGCGCTATGAGTAACGCGGCGTAACGAGCAAAGAGAATGGGAAAACCCTCTTCGTAAGCTTGGCTGGCACGTTTGAGAGTTCCTCTACTTCATCTCATTTTTGAAGGTGACGCCGCCCTTCATTACGAATTTGACGCGCTCCATTTCGGTGATGTCGGCTAGCGGGTCGCCGGAGACGGCTACTAAGTCGGCGAATTTGCCTTTTTCGATGGCGCCGAGGTCTTTGCCCATATTGAAGTTGAGACTTTCGGCGGCGTTGGTGGTGGCCATGCGCAGGGCGTCGGCCGGCTTCATGCCCCATTTGACGAACCAGGCAAATTGCGAGGCTTGGACGCCATGGCCTTGGAAGTACGCGCCGCTGCCGAAGACTTCCTTGATGCCTTCTTTTAGCAGGCGCTTGAAACTCAACTCCTGCAGGGCGAAGCGCGAGATTTTGCCGCCGGTGGCTTTGAGGTCTTTTACTTCGAGATCTTCCATTAAATCCCACAATGTCTGTATCACGGGGCGCATGGTGCCGTCGGCTAGCGGCGTTTTGAACAGGCGAATGGTTTCGTCGTCAAGGCCCGCTGCGCCGCTCACGCCGACGATCACGTGCATCGGGATATCGACGCCGGCTTGCAGGCAGTTGCGCAGGCCTTCGCCGCCGTACGCGTGGCAGGCGACTTTCAAGCCGTGGCGATGGGCTTCATCGACGATGGCTTGATTCTCTTCAAGCGTGAGGGACGGCACGTCGATCATTTTGCCGTCCGGCCTAAACGCGCCCGCGCCGGAGGGTTGGGGGAAGCCGCTGCCTTCGTAGTCTTCGGTTTCGTAGACCTTGATCCAGTCGACCCCGTAGTGGGCGTGGTCGCGAACGGCGGCGCGCGCGGCCCAGGGGCCATTGACGCCTTGCGCGTTCTGCCACACCGGGGATCCGGGGCCGAAGCCGAAGGGCGTGACGGTATTGGGAGACGGATAATTCGCAGCGCCGCGGGGGTTCAGCGCGGGGCCGGTGACTTGCATGCGGGGTCCGGGGACCAGTCCTTTATTAATGGCATCGCGAAGTTCGACGGTGGCGTAGGTGTAGGCCGAATTCATGTCCTGAATGGTCGTGAAGCCGGCGTTGAGATCTTTGAGGGCATAGTGGAGCCCCAGGAAGGACGCGCGCGAGTCGTTGGGATCGGGGCCTTGCATCAGATGAACGTGGCGGTCGATCAAGCCGGGCAGCACTGTGGCGCGGCTCAGGTCGATCACGGGGACGCCCGCCGGGATCTGGATTTTGTCGGCGGGGCCGACGTCGATAATGCGGTCGCCTTTAATCAGGATCACTTGGTTGGCGAGGTTGGCGCCGGACTTGGGATCGAACATGCGTCCCGCGCGCACCGCGACGCCCTGCGGCGGAGGCGTCTGCATGTCCATGCGGTTGGCGTCCCAGGCGGGCGCTTCCGCGCGTTTAGTTTGCGCAAAAAGGGCAAAGGCGCACAACCCGAGTGCGATTCCGAATAGGGTTTTCCTCATACGGGTCCTGGATCAGTATACCGTTTGCGGGCCAGGCTACACTTGAGTTCAGTGGAGCGTTTTGTCGTTAAGAATTTCGGGTGTAGGGCTTCGCAGGCCGATGGCGCGGCGATTGAGGCCGGACTGGCGGCGAAGGGGCTGGCGGCGGTGGGCGATGTGCAGGACGCCGACCTGGTGGTGTTGAACACCTGCACCGTGACGGCCACGGCGGATGACGAAGTGCGCCAGGTCGTCCGGCGCATTCATCGCGAAAAGCCGGGAGCGCGGATTCTGATCACCGGCTGCTATGCGCAGCGCGCCCCGCAGGAACTGGCGGCGCTCGAAGGCGTGAGTCTGGTGGTGGGGAATTCGCACAAGACGCGCATTCCGGAGTTCGTGACTACTCTCGTTACGACTGCGGATTATCACGGGCAGATTGAGATCGGCGATATTTTTGCGCAGACGGATTTTCTTTCGGCGCCGGTGGAGGATGCGGCGGGGGAGCGCACGCGTCCGAATTTGAAGATCCAGGACGGCTGCAATAACCGCTGCTCGTTCTGCATCATTCCTTATGTTCGCGGGCGTAGCCGCAGCGCGCAGCCGGAGAGCGTGGTGGAGCAGGTGCGTGCGCTCGCCGCGAAGTATCGCGAGGTGGTGCTGAGCGGGATCAACCTGGGCCGGTGGGGTCGCGATTTCGGCGGGCGAACGCGGCTTGTTGATTTGGTGCGGCGGCTGCTGGATCAGACGGCAATTGAGCGGCTGCGCTTGAGTTCGGTCGAGCCAATGGATTTCTCGGACGATTTGCTGGAACTGATGGCGGGCTCGCCGCGGATCGCCAAGCATGTACACGCGCCTCTGCAATCGGGCTCGGACACGGTGCTGCGGCGGATGCATCGTAAGTATCGGCCGCGCCACTATGCCGATCGCATTTCAAAGGCGCGGGCGTTGATGCCGGAGTGCGCCGTGGGCGCCGACGTGATGACGGGCTTTCCGGGCGAGACGGACGACGAGTTTGCGCATAGCTACGCGTTTATCCAGAGTCTGCCCTTCACCTATCTGCACGTCTTCACGTATTCGGAACGGCCGGGAACGCCGGCTGCGGAAGCGGCAGCGCAGGTTCCAATCCCGGTGCGTAAGGAACGCACGCGTGCCTTGCGGGATCTCGCGGCCTGCAAAAATCTGGAGTTCCGGCGGTTGATGGTGGGAAGAACTTTGTCCGTGGTGACTTTGGACCAGGGCGGGGCGCTCAGCGACAATTACCTGAAGGTTGAACTCGCTGCGCCGCGCGACGCTAACCTAATCGAAGAGATACGCATCGGTGGGCTGACGAAAAATGGGGTTTGTGAACGAGGGGCGCTGCCCGTATTTTAGTGACGCCTAGAGAGCGGAAGGCGGGATGCGGGTTTCGAGTGCCAGCACGCGATCTTCGAGCACGGAGAGACGCTGCTTCATGTCACTATCGCTGATTTCTACATTATGCAAACGCGCGCTCTGGCCTTTGGCGTAACGATGAAACTCCGTGAGCAGGTTGGTTTCAATTTGCCGCATGGAGTCGACGAGTTCGTCTTTTAGACCGCGGAGTCCCGAATCGAATTCGGTCCTCGTTACTGGCTTTTCATTGTCCATCTACTTCTCCCATCATTATAGTGCGTTCCGCCGCTACATTTCTCGGCGATTCTCTAGGGATTTCGAGATGGTGACCTCGTCCGAAAACTCGATATCGCTGCCTACGGGGATGCCCATGGCGATGCGGGTTACTTTCATTCCCAGCGGCTTCAGCAGGCGCGAGAGGTAGACGGCGGTGGCTTCGCCTTCAACCGTTGGATTAGTCGCCAGGATGATTTCCTGCGCTTCGCCGCGGGCGATGCGGTCTAGCAGGCCTTTGATTTTTAGCTGCTCGGGGCCGATGCCGCGCAGGGGGGAAATAGCTCCGTTGAGCACGTGATAAATGCCGGGAAAGGTGCGCGTGGTTTCAAACGGCAGGATGTTGTGGGGCTCCTCGACTACGCAGATTTGCGTGCGGTCGCGGTTGTGATCGCGGCAGTAGAGGCACAGCTCTGAATCGCTGATATTGTTGCACTCGGCGCAGATGCCCAGGTTGTCTTTGACGTCGAGCAGCGCCGTGGCTAAGCGCGCGGCGTCGTCGCGGGTCGAGCGCAGCACATGGAACGCCAGCCTTTGCGCGGACTTTTGGCCGACGCCGGGCAAGCGGCGGAACTCGTCGATCAAGCGCTGCAAGGGCGCGGCAAAGTCGGGCATGGAGTTTTAGAGCAGGCCGGGAGGCAGGCCCATGCCGCCTAGCATGCCGCTCATTTTCTTCTGGCTTTCTTCGTCCACCTTTTTGGTGGCCTCGTTGCAGGCGGCCTGCACGAGGTCTTGCAGCATTTCGACGTCGCCCATCACTTCGGGGTCGATCTTGACTCCGGTGACGTTCTTGTGGCCATCCATCTTAATGGTCACCATGCCGCCGCCGGAGGACCCTTCGACGCGGATCAGCGCGACTTCTTCCTGCATCTTCTGCTGCATCTTCTGGGCTTGCTGCATCATGGCTTGCATGTTACCGGGCATCTTCATGGCATTCTCCCACTCAGTTGTCTTTCAAATTTCTAACGGTGCGCACTTGCGCTCCGGGGAAAACCTCTTGGAAACGTTTTACTTCGGGATGCGCCAGGGCGCGCGTGGTGGCTTCATCCTCTTGCTTGGGCGCGGCGGTGGGGGCCGCTTGACGCGCCGGATCGCCCACTTTGATGGTGACGCGCACTGGTCTTCCGGCGATGCGTTTCGCGGCGGCTTCGAATTCCGATTGTTTTAGATAAAGCTGGTACATTTTCGGCGTGGTAAACACCAGTTCGTTCGGCGATTCGGCGAGTTCGGAATGTTCCAGTGCATCGGCGACGTGCGTGAGTTTGGCTTCGAGCAACGCGGCGTGCAGGCGGGAGCGTAAGTCGCCCCCCTCGATTGCGCGCAGCGAAGCGGGTGCGGCGGGTGGCGGCGCGGGCCTCGGCAGAGCGGCGGCGCGGGGCGGGGGAGCGCTTCCCAGGTTGGCCAGCGCTTCCTCAATCGGCTGCAAGCGGCCGGCCTGGACCATCCGCAGCAAGCCCATTTCCAGATGGAGTCGCGGTTGGAGCGAACTCTGCAAGTCGCGGAACAGGTCGAGAGACAACTGCAAATACCGGGTTAGGTCTTCCTCGCTAAAAGGTTGCGCTGCATCGGCCAATGTCCTCTGTTCGGCGGCCGAGGCCGCTACCAGGCCAGTAGGGCTGCCAGTGATTTTGACCACCACCAGGTTGCGGAAGTGCCGCGCCAACTCGCGCGCGAAGTGTTGCAGGCTGCGGCCGTTGGCTTCGAGCTCGGCCACCACGT
>JALYIB010000475.1 GCA_030775965.1 Acidobacteriota bacterium
CATCGCCCACTACGCGCGACCCGCCGCAAGCTTCCAAATGCGATTCGATATAGTCCAGGCAAGTCACCTGCACCTGCGGCCGCCACGCGCGCAAGCACCGCCCCATATCGCCCGACGCCGCGCCGACGTCTAATAAGGTGAATGTCTCGCCCGACGGCATCGCGCCATCCACCAACTTGCGCAGCGTGCTATGCCCGCCCCAGTACTTGTTCACCCGTACCAAGTCAGCCAAGCTCGCCCGTGCCTCCTCCGGCGGCAGCGTATCCAGAATCTCCGGCTTCAGAACCCGCCCATTCAGGCAGTGCATTTTTCCCTACGATAGCGCGTTCCTCGTGCCTATGCTGAAGCCGCCGAGATCCACGCTACTTGAAGCTCTCACGCTATATCGCTGGATAGCTGCGGAAACTATTCCTTAGACAGACGCCGGGAATTAACACCTAATTCATCTTGAGTTCTAGTTGCATAGCTGGTAAATAATGTTTGTGGTGATCGTGGCTGGGAAGCTTGAATATCGTAACGGTCCAAAAGTTTTTTGGGGGTTGCCTACCAAATTCCATTCTTCGGCGGACCACATGGATCAGCCTTCATCACTACTTAATACATCTGAATCCATTGCAGCCGAAACCAGCCCAGTGCATGTCTTTGTTGAAGACACTTCAGGCGACCGCAGTCGATCAAACGGTCAAAGAACGCATTGCGGCCGAGACGAACTTCCTGAATGCGGTGCCTACGACGATTGTTTCCCCTCCGATGGGTGTTGCCGAGCCGCCTGTCTCGCAATAGGTGCAATGAAGGGCAGGTCACCCAATCGCCAGCCTCACGTTGTGTAGGGCTGGCCCCCCACCACCCTCTAGATGCCGCCGCCCAGACTCGGCAACTCCTCCCGACGAAAAGCCGCCTCCACCGAGATCGCGCCGTCATACACCGTCACCGGATGCCAGCCAAATAACCAGCGCGTTTGCGATAGGAAATAATACGGCACCGGATGCCGCCCCAGGTCGATCGCCAGCACCTGTTTGCGCGTCACCCGCCCGAACCCCGCCAGCAGTTCCACCACCTGCTCGTCGGTGAAATGATGCAAAAATAAGGAACAGAAAACGTAGTCGAAACTCCGTGGCGCAAACGGAAGCGCAAACGCGTCGCTCGCCACGCGCGCACCGGCGCAAGCTTTTAAATGCGATTCGATATAGTCCAGGCAAGTGACCTGCACCTGCAGCCGCCACGCGCGCAAGCACCGCCCCATATCGCCCGACGCCGCGCCGACATCTAATAAGGTAAAAGTCTCGCCCGGCGGAATCGCGCCATCCACCAACTTGCGCAGCGTGCTATGCCCGCCCCAGTATTTGTTTACCCTTACCAAGTCAGCCAAGCTCGCCCGTGCCTCCTCCGGAGGCAGCGTATCCAGAATCTCCGGCTTCAGAACCCGCCCATTCAGCTGGCCCGAACTATTTCTTATCGCCGGTGCCCGTCGTGGGATTACCGAATCTCATCAGCCGGTTGTACTCCATATACTCCGATACGGAACACATCATCTCCCTAACATCGTAATTGTCCGGCAGTCGTTTCATGGGGAACTTGTTGAGCGCCACCCAAGGTTTCTCATACATTTTCGGATCGTCGATCGTCACGGTGAGTTCTAACAAGTCTGCATCGACGCGATGGAACCGTTCTTCTACTCGCATATCCTCGCTATGCGGACGTCCGCCTTTATCGAGCCACGTTCTTTCGTCCGTCCCGCTCGTCTGCGCAACAAACGTATAGTCATCCACCCATTTCCCCACCGAGTAACCGAACCACCTCGGTTCCGGATCCTTGGGAAGCTCTCGGCCATCTGCCCAGATGACCCGCCAAATCTTTGAGAATTCGTACAGGACGACTACTTTGAGCGGCGTCTGCAAGATCTGTGTGGTCCTCAGTTCGTAAAGATCTTGGCGCGGCATTCCTTGGGGATCGCAGTAAATGACCGCAGGATCGTTAATCAAGCTAGGAACATTTTGCCTGGCCCCATTCCCCGGCCGATAGTCTTTCATCTTTTCGCGCGCTAAAGCCGTGTATGGCAGCCGATGCTCCGGCTTGCCATCCTCCGGCATGTCCCTCGCGCCACTTCCTCCGATTCCATCCCCTTCCGCCCTGGCGGGGGTCCAAGTTCCAGATATGTCACGCCGTGGAACCGTAGTGGATGCCGCCGCGGATGCTTTATCCGAAGTGGTTTGAGCGGGGGAAAGGGGTGAACAGACGATCGATGCGAATCCAATTGTCCAAGCGGCCAAGTTCCTAAACATTTCTTGACTCCTCCGCTAGATTCTATTTCGATGGCTCGGCAGATGAAACTACTTCCAGGACTCCATGGCTTTTTTGGTGAGAGACTCCGGCAGCAACTCGTTTAACTCCAGGCGGACGCCGCTGGGATCGAATACGATGGCGCTTTTGACGTTGGATGGCTTCGTCAGACCCGATTCGGTCACCGAATTCGGGGTCGTCACATTACGCGCCACCAAAGGCAGGCCGGCTTGCCGAAGTCGCGCGATGGTCGCATCCACGTCGTCCACCAGAATGTGGACGTGGGTGAGCCCGGGGGCTCCGTCGGCAATCTGCATCTCAAGAAACGTATCGCGACTGACTTGATAATACTTCGTAGTTCGTTTCCCGTCAGGACTCGAAAACTGAAAGGCAATGGGGAAGCCCATCAACTTTTCATAAAAGTTCCCTGAAACCGCATAGTCCTTGACACCGATCCCAACAACCAAAACTTTGGTCCCGGCTTGCTTGCCGTCCCACGAGTCCACCGCTTTTCTGGTGAGTGACCCGGGAACGAGTTCGGCGGGTTCGATGCGAATTCCGTCGGGGTCGACAATCGTTGCTGCCTTCTCCAGGGTCGGTTGCGTAATACGAGCATCGCTAACGCATCCGGTCGTTACTGTGGCGGTGCAGGCCGGCATCCCGGCCTTGCGGAGGCGTGCGACCACGCCATCCACAGAGTCCGTCTGCATATGCATGTGCGAAAGCCCTGGCGTGGCGTTTTCGGCCGGCGACTGCAACTCTAGGAACGTATCGCGACTTACCTGCAAATAAGTATTGTTGGTCTTCCCATTCGGGCTGAACGAAAATGCAGGCCGCAAGCCCATCACTTTCGTGTAGAAGTTCAACGATTCCGCATAGTCCTTGGCCCGAACACCCACCGTACTTATGCTCAGCCCAGGTGGTGTCCTCTCCTGAGCCGCTACCGGTCCGGTTGTCAGAATCCCCAAACTTACCGCCGCCGCAATTAGAAAGTGTGTGGAACGAAGCATTTCGATTCTCCTTCTCTTTCACGGCCGACGCCGGATTCAACCAAATTCAAACTATCGTCTCTAGCAGAGTTTACGGAACCCAGCGTGAAAATACAAGCAACGGCGGCATCGGGTTTTGGCGATTTATTGTACCCCCCGTCCGGAAATCTGCCTGGGAATGACGAGCCATGCCTGAACCTGGTATGAGCCTTACGAGACTAAAATTGGGCAGGAATCACTTGACTGGCACCTTATCCGCGCACTGTTCGGGTTCGCACCCTTACCTGCCTAACCAGCCGAGGATTGGAAATTGGAAAGATTTGCGATCTCAAATCGCGATGAAAAGCGACGGCTGCAACCACCGGTACAGCGAACGGAATGACGCTGACCACAAGACGGCTGCCGAACTCCCTGGACCACGTACCCAGACCGTCCGCCTCAAGATGCATTTGGGCGGCGCTCGCGTAAGCGACAATTTCGACTTGCACCAACAGACATAGCACCTCAACCATGAACACCAAGGCCGTGCCCCAGAGGAGCGCCCTGATAGCGGACCGTCCTACGGGCGTAGCCAGCACAATCGCCCAATACACTGGCACGCTAAATGTAAAAAGAACCACATCCTGCCGCGGAATCGTAAACTCTATGTTGCCGAACTTTACGGAGCCACTTTCTTGAATCGTCTGCCCTTGGGTATCTTCGATAGGAATGTGGAAATTCCAGTCTCCGAGTGCGTCCACCGCGATGGGTTCGGCGGAATCAGCATTCGAAAGCAGGCGAAGCACGATTGACCCCGACTGCCGCAAAAGGTACAGCATGGGTGGCTGCAACGCGACCCACCACAGAGCAAGCATGGTAATTAAAAGAGCGGAGCCGCGCAGTAAAAGAAGGACCTTCGGCCTAAGCGTTAACATCTGGAACCGCCACAGTGGGGAGCACGAACTGCACCCACATCCAGAAAACTGCAAAGGCATCCACCATGATCAAACTCTCCCAAAGATATTCGTGCGCGAAGTCGAACCAAGCTTGATTGTATTGCCGCAGGTAAAACAGAGTGATGAAGCGGATCAGGTTTACGGATTGAATGGCGCTACAGCCGATCAGAAGTCCTTTGGCCTTCTGGGTCCAGGAAGCTCGAAAAGCAAGCAACGCGGAACACAGTAGGACTGTGACGCTCACGCCGTTGCAGCCATCTTTCATTTCGATGGCGAGGCCGGTCGCAGGATCGCGCAGGACGGTTCCGTTCGCGTAAGCGTATCCTCCGCCCAGGTGGATGAGGGTTCCTGACGTGTGGACCAGCAAGCGGGAGAACTGGATCACGGCCGGATTCAGCCAGGGCGCCATCAAAAGAGCATATCCGATCAAAAAGTAGACGCCAAAGAGGACCAGAAACCTGCCGGCCGGTTGGCCGGTCGGGCGATGGCCAGGCTGCTTCGGCGGTTTGGAGAAGGAGCGCGGCGGCTGTCTCTTTCGGGCCAAGATAATTTTAATCCTATGTAGTGGCGTTCCTCACCGCGGCCTTCATTCCGAACAGGAGCAACACGCCTCCCAAGAGGATCATTCCCCAAGAGGATAATGTCGGGGTCGCGGTGGGCTGGCCAACCGGTACGCCTCCCACGGTAACTCCATCCAGCGCAAGCCCTGAGTCAAACGATTGGTCGCTCCAGTTCACGACCCCCACTTTAAGGTAGTAATTGCCCGCCGTCGAGATAGTGTAGTTGGACATTACCCAGCCCGTGTAGCCGCAGCCTGAGGACCAGCATTGACCCGAAGAACTACCGAGCGGTAACCATGACGGCCCACCGCCAATGATGGATACGGAGGCGGGCGTCAGCGTAGCGAGGGGCGCAGGCAATCCCGTTCCCGGAACAATGCTGCCACTCGATCTTGTTCGCGCGGTGAACAGCAGCGCGATGGGGGTGTTTGACGCGTTAAAGAGTTCCGCCCAAGCGTAATCGGCGAATCCACCTCCGTCAGACGTCACATAATTGAAGTAAAAATTCAGGGCGGTTCCGGCGGACGCCGAGAACACGGGCGTCGAGAGCGCAGATCCATTGGTCTCGCTCCCTAGGGCTCCTGTTGGAAGTGCACCGGCCCCTCCCACGCCTCCGGATGTCGAAACCCACTGATACGCACTGCTACCGGCTGGCGAGAGCGTCACCGCGCCATCAGCGCCGTCCGTGCCGCAGTTGCCGGTGCATGACCAGCCGGCGGGAATTGGGCTCGGGTCCACCAGCCCACCGGTATCGGTGCGAAGCAAGTGACGCGCAGCCATGGCACGCGCGCGAGCCTCGAGCTGGCTCGGCGTCGGATGGGTTATCGGCGATTGAGCTGGGG
>JALYIB010000476.1 GCA_030775965.1 Acidobacteriota bacterium
GCGGATGGACGCCGCTACTTTATCGCCCACGGTGGTCGATTTAGAAAAGCAATACCTGCTGCAAAATTACGCGCGTTACCCGGTCGTTCTGCAGCGCGGAAAAGGCTGCTACGTTTACGATACCTCCGGCAAACGTTATTTGGATTTGCTGGCGGGAATCGGCGTCAATGCCCTGGGACATGCGCACCCGCGCCTCACCAAAGTCATCCGCGAGCAGGCGGGACGGCTGGTGCATACTTCGAACCTGTACTATCACGAGTACGCCGGGCCGCTGGCCGAGCGCCTTTCGAAAGCCAGTGGGCTGGCGCGTATTTTCTATTGCAACTCCGGTACGGAGGCTAATGAAGCTGCGTTGAAGATGGCGAAGGCGCATGGCCATGCCATCTCGGCGGATAAGTTTGAGATTATCGCGCTGGATAATTCGTTTCACGGGCGCACCGTCGGGGCGTTGTCGGTAACCGGGCAGCCCAGCTACCGGCGTGACTTTGAACCGTTGATGCCAGGAGTGCACTTTGTTCCGCGCAACGACATCACGGCCCTGGAGCAAGTGGTGAGCGAGCGCACGGCCGGCATCATCCTCGAACTGGTGCAGGGCGAGGGCGGCATCTATCCGCTGACCGAGGAATTTATTCGCAAGGCTCGCGAACTGGCGGACCGCTATAACGCGCTACTGATTTTTGACGAGATTCAGTGCGGCGTGGGGCGCACGGGTGTGTACTTCGCTTACCAGTTGCTGGATCCGCCAGTGATGCCCGACATCATGACGGCGGCGAAACCGGTTGCCTGTGGACTGGCGCTGGGAGTGGTGGCGGCAAATGAACGTGCGGCTGCGGGGCTTGGTCCGGGGAAGCACGGGACTACCTTCGGCGGAGGGCCTTTAGTCTGCCGCGTGGGACTCGAGTTCTTCAGTGTGCTGGATGAGTTACTGCCGCATATCTCGGATGTCGGCAGCTACTTCCGGATGCGTCTGACGGAGCTTTCGCGGCGCTACTCGTTTATTAAAGAAGTGCGCGGCGTGGGGCTGATGATCGGCGTGGAGCTGGATTTCCCTTGCAAGCAGATCGTGCTGGATTGTATCGAGCAAGGCGTGCTGCTAAATTGCGCGCATGATTTCACGCTGCGGATGCTGCCCCCTTATATCATTACCGAGCAGGAAGTGGATCGGGCGATCGCGGTTCTGAAGCGCGTGTTTAAGAACGCGAAACATGCGGAGGCGCCAGCTTCTTAAAGTGCAGGTAGGGCGGATCTCGGAGCGGCAGTGCGCGAGGACCGCCCTACAGCAAATCTTCGCGGCCGGCTTTTTCTAGACGCTTCACCAGTTGGCCGACTTCTTGCGCCCGGCTACGGTCGGCAATGAGAAGGGCGTCGGGGGTATCCACTACGATCAGGTCTTTCACGCCCAGCAGCGCTACCAACTTGCCATCGGCGTCGATGTAGTTTCCGGTACTCGACTCGACGAGGGAGGCGGAGCGCAGGGCATTGCCTTGGGCGTCGCGTTTGTGAAGTTCGTAGACGGCGTTCCAGCTACCGACATCGTTCCAGCCGATATCGCCCGCCGGGATGCCGGTCACGTTGGAGGCGCGTTCCAGCACCGCATAATCAATCGAAATATTCTCGCATTTGGGGAACACCGATGCCAGGCTTTCGGAGAACTTGCGGCTGGAAAACGGAGGCAGCCCGGCGAGAAGGTGCGCGGTCTTGGGCAGGAAACGGCGCAGGGAGTCCAGCAAGACCGAAGTCTTCCAGAAAAACATGCCGGCGTTCCAATAGAAGTTTCCGGCGGCGAGAAAGTTCTCGGCGGTGGCCGCGTCGGGTTTTTCGCGAAAGCTCACCACTCGCTGCGCGCTGCGGCCGCCGGGCTGGACGCCCGCGGGAAACTCGATGTAGCCATAGCCGGTCTCGGGCCAGCGCGGCTGTATCCCCAGAACTACAATGTTGCCCTGGGCGGCCGATTGAAAGGCGGGGCGCACGAGGCGGAGGTAATCGCGGGGCTTGGCGATGACGTGGTCGGCGGGGAATACTCCCATTAACGCGTCGGGATCGAGCGATTGCAGAATGTGCGCGGCCAGTCCGATCGCAGGAGCGGTGTTGCGCTGCTCGGGCTCGGCCAGAATCTGGCGCCTGGGGACTTCGGGAAGCTGCTTGACGATCTCGGCGCGCAGGTGGTGGTTGGTGAGGATCCAAATGCGTTCGGGAGGCAGCACGGGGCGCAGGCGGTCGACCGTCTGCTGGATGAGAG
>JALYIB010000477.1 GCA_030775965.1 Acidobacteriota bacterium
CCACAGGCGCGGGCGCCGCCGGTAAACTTGCCGAATCCGTCCGCAGCGCCTTCAACGCCGCCACCGTCAGCCGCCCCGCGCCCAATTCCTGTAATGACTCAATGGTCGGCGCATCCAACTGATTCGACAATTGGATCTTCTTCACCATCTCGGCAACCTTGCGGTCGTCCTCTTTCAACTGCACCGAAGACTTGACGAAAGTCACCAATTGCTCGACGGACATCTTCATTTGCGCCAAAGCCGCGCCCGCCAACATCGCCAGAAGGCACACCAATTGTATACTACGCGTCATGGCTACTTAAGAATAGACGCGATCCCACGCTTCTTAGGTTTCTGCGAAGTCTCGACAGGCCCCAAAGTTTTATCGATCGCCGCCGCCGCCAGCGGAGCCATCGCCCGGTACCCCTTGGCATTCGGATGCAGCCCGTCATCCGACAATTCCTCTCGAAACTGCCCCATCGGGTCCACCGTAGCCGTGAAATAATCCACGTAAGCATACCCGCGCTGCGCGCAGAACCCTTGCAGCCACTCGTTCAAAGCCTTGATCTGCGCCGGTGGCCGCTGCGGCGTCCGTTCGTAGCTCGGCTCCTGATCCTTGTGGTAATCGCTCACCGGCGTCAGCGACGCGAAAATCACCCTGATCTTATAAGCCCCCGCTAAATCCGCCAGCATCTGATAATCGCTCTCGATATCGTGCAGCGGAACCGCGCGCGCCAAATCGTTGGTCCCCACCAAAATCAGCACCGCCTGCGGATGCAAGTCGATCACATCGTCCTTCATGCGCTGCAACAGGTGGCTGCTTAACTGCCCCGCAATCCCGCGATTGATATACCCGCTGTCCGGAAAGTATTCGTTCAAGCGCCAGAAATCCGTGATCGAATCCCCAAAAAACACTACCCGATCCTTCCCCGCCACCGCCGGCCCCAGCTTTCGATTCGCCTCCGCATACCGCGACAAATTCGCCGGATCCGGACTCGCCAACAGCCGGTCCCGGTTCTCCACCAGCGCCCGGAAATGCGCGTCCAGCCGCGTCGCATCGTCCCGCAGTTCCGTTAACTGTTTCTGCGCCGCCTCCGGAAACGGAAACGGTTTGGGAACCGAATCCGCCAGCGCCAGATACGACCGCAGATTCATCAGCAGCGAATAGGTGGTCCGCCCGCGCCCCGGCAACAGCCGCAACTGAATGCAATCCTGCCGCGTATTCTCCATCACCGGAGCCGCCGCCCGCAGCAAATCCGGCACCGCCACCCCGCCCGCCTCCATCAATTCGCCCAGCCGCCCGCACAACTGATTCACCGCTTGCGGAGCCATCAGCGCATCCGACGATGGCACTCCCGGACCCTGCGCCGGTCCAATCCCCGCCCCCAATAGCAGCAGAGCGATGCTCGCCACCGAGCTCCGCGTCATTTCCCCGCGTCCTTGTCCAGTTGCAGCGTCACCGTCCCGATCGGAAACGCCAGCCGCAGCCGGATCTGCACCGGTATCCGCCGCGCGTCGTCGGACACCCAAACGAACGCCCGCCCCTTGCGCGGATACACCACCCCGTTCATCAGATTCGCCTCGTAGCGAATCGTCTTGAAGGTCCCCGCCGGAGTCGTCACTTCCTCCCGTTCCTGCGCATCCACCCTCACTTGCGCCGCCCGCCGGCCGTCACTCATCGGCACCTGCGCCGATTGCCCCGGCTCGATCGTCAACCCCCGCAGCGCCAGAATCCCGCCCAGCACATCGTGCACGCAATGCGGAGTATCTACCTGAGCCGTGCGCATCACCTCGTTTTTAAGCACGTCGCGTTCCACCCACGACGCCCGGTTCTGGTTCCGGTCGTAGGTGACTGTAGTCTGCCGGCGCCGCTTCCCTTCCATCGAATCGAGCAAACTCCCGCTGGCGCAGAACCCCTGCTCGTAGCGCACCGAATAAGTGTCGTCAATTTTAAACAGCGCCGTTACCAACCCCGCCGAAAACAGCTTGAGATGTGATTCGGAGTCGTGCGAGTCGAGCGCCACGTCCCCCGCGTGAATCAACCGCCACTCCACCGAGTAGCTTATTTTGCCGAGATCTGGGGGGGCCGGGCCGGCCGCAGTCGCCGGCAGAATCCACAGGGCCGCGGTAAAAACGTAGACCGCGCGAAGGACAAAGCGCACACGATCAGTTTACACTCTTATCGTGAAGCATATTCCAGGCCGCCACTTTCTGCGCAACCTAGTGACGCAGCGCTCGCTGGTTGCCCAACTCGTCCGCCGCGATTTCCAGCAGCGCTACGTAGGCTCCGCCGCCGGCTGGATCTGGGGCGTAGTCCACCCCCTGGTCCTGCTCCTGAGCTGGACCTTTATCTTCCAAATCTGCCTCAAAACCACGCTCCCCCCAGGTTCCGTCACCCAGAACTACACCATGTTCCTGTTCTGCGGAATGCTCCCCTGGCTCTTGTTTCAAGAGACCGTCCTGCGCTCCGCCCCCAGCATGGTGGAACACGCCAACCTGATTACCAAGACCCTGTTCCCCGCCGAAGTCGTCCCCGTGTCGATCTTCCTCTCCTCCCTGATCCACCACCTGATCGCCCTACTGCTAGTCATGGTCGCCTCCGCCCTGGTTCTGAAATCCATCAGCCCCATGGTCCTGCTGTTGCCCCTCTATATGGTGTTCATCGGACTCTTCGCCGTCGGCGTCGGCTGGTTCGTGGCCAGCCTGCAAGTCTACCTGCGCGACACCGTGCAGATCCTAGCCGTGGTGATGACTCTGTGGTTCTGGTTCACCCCCATCATGATCAGCGAAGACCGCATTCCCGAGCCCTTCAAAAGCCTGATCCGCCTGAACCCCATGACCGCCGTCGTGCGCGCCTACCGCTACCGCCTGCTCACCGCCCAATGGCCCAACTGGCAAGAACTAGCCGTCCTCGCCGCCTACTCCGGCGCCGTCTTCATCCTCGGAGGCCTCTTCTTCCGCCATCTAAAACGCGGCTTCGCCGACGTCCTTTAGAGCTTTCGGCCGCCGATATAACGGTGGTTGTCCTTTATCTCGAAACTCTAGCCGACCGCCTGAAAAACTCAGGACGCACCCTGGTCCTCTGCGGCGCCCGCCACCAGCCCGCCAAGATGCTCCAGCGCGCCGACTTCATCGAACACATCGGCGAGCACAACATCCTGCCCCACGCCCAAGCCGCCCTCGAACGATTTACCGGCCTGGGCGATGAAATAGCGCACGATTTCAAAGCCCCGCTTTAACTATTCCAGCTTTTTCTTGTTATCCAGCCAGGTCTTCAAAGGCAGCAGCGCCCGCAGCGTAAACAAATTCAACAGCGCCAGAACAATCGCCACTTCATAGCGTCCCACCGCCACCGACGCGCCGATGACGCCCGCGTTCCAGATACTAGCCGCCGTAGCCGTGCCCTTCACCGTGGGGCCGTCCTTCAAAATCGCCCCGCCGCCCACGAATCCGATCCCCGTGATCAACCCCTGCAGCAAACGCGATTGATCCCCCGAATCTGGATGCGGCCCCAGAATCATGAGATACCCGCAACTAGCCATGCCTACGATAGGAAACGTGCGTACCCCTGCACTGTGGGTTTCTTTTTCCCGATCCCACCCAATCAAAACCGTAAGTGCATAAGTAATCGCGAGCCGCTGCAGCACAAGCCAGATGTTCGGCCAGTCCAGTGATGGAAACACTCCATTCCCCCCCCGCTATCGTAATCGATCGTG
>JALYIB010000478.1 GCA_030775965.1 Acidobacteriota bacterium
GGGCTGCATCTCGACCCCGCCGAAGTGCGTGCGCGAGTCAAGCGCTTCGCGTCCCGGCCGAAATATGTGCCGGTGGTCATTAAACAGGAATTGACGCCCGCCGAAATCACCTTCGTCGAATCCCACCGCGACGCAAATACTTACCCGGAGATGGAGCTGATCCAAAACCAACGCCGCTTGTACCCAAAAAACGGTTTGGCCGCGCACGCCATCGGCTACGTGGGTGAAGTTTCCGAGACGGAACTCGACACCACCGAGTTTGCCAAATACGTCCAGGGCGCCATCGTGGGCAAAGCCGGTCTGGAGCGGCAATACAACGATATGCTGATGGGCGTCGATGGAGAGCGCCGCGTAGTGGTCGATAGTTCCGGCCGTGAACGCGAAGTGCTTGAAAGCACCGAAGCCACGCCCGGCAACAGCCTGCAATTGACTCTCGATCTCGACCTGCAAGCTGTAGCGGAGCTAGCTCTCGAAGGCCAGCGCGGCGCCGTAGTGGCGCT
Organism: Acidobacteriota bacterium; assembly: GCA_030775965.1. Classification (GTDB taxonomy): domain Bacteria; phylum Acidobacteriota; class Terriglobia; order Bryobacterales; family Bryobacteraceae; genus Palsa-187. The sequence continues at coordinate 501 of JALYIB010000478.1, forward strand.
CGATCCGCGCACCGGCGAAGTGCTCGCCATGGTGAGCCGCCCTGCCTTCGATCCCAATGCCTTCGCCGCGCACATCACCAACGAGTATTGGAAGGAATTAACCTCCGGCACCGATAACCCCATGCTCAACCGCGCGATCCAGGCCCAGTTCGCGCCCGGCTCGACTTTCAAGCCCATCATGGCGCTCGCCGGTCTCGAAACCGGCACCATTGACGACCACGACACTTTCCACTGTCCCGGCGGCGCAACTTTCTTCGGCCGCTACTTCAAATGCTGGCAGAAGAAGGGGCACGGCACCGTCAACGTCCACTTGGGCATCGTGCAATCCTGCGACGTCTTCTTCTACAATTTGGGCAATAAGCTGGGTATCGACAACATCGCCCTCTACGCCGAAATGGCCGGCATCGGCAAGAAGACCGGCATCGATCTCCCGGGCGAAGCCGAAGGCCTGATGCCGTCGAGCAAATGGAAGCTGCGCACGCAACGCCAGAAGTGGTACGCCGGCGAAACCATTTCCGTTTCGATTGGCCAGGGAGCCGTGACCGTAACGCCTCTGCAACTCGCCGCCGCCATCGGCGGGATCGTCAGCGGAGGCAACTGGTTCAAGCCGCACATGGTGAAAGCCGCCGCCGCGCTTGAGCCGCGCCACGCCGACCTGCGCGCCGAAAGCGTAGCTTCCATCGTCTCCGGCATGTACGGCGTCGTCAACGAAGGCGGCACCGGAGCCGCCGCGCGCATCGAAGGCATCGAGTTCTCCGGCAAAACCGGCAGCGCCCAGCGCGTCTCCAACGACCTGCGCAAATCCGGCGTGCTCGACGCCGACGAAGAAAAAGACAACGGCTGGTTCGTAGGCTTCGCCCCCCGCCAGAACCCGGAGATCGTAGTAGCCGTCCTGCTCGAAGGCGGCGAACACGGCGCGCTAGCCGCCCCCGTAGCCCGCGACGTCATTAAATCTTATTTCGATAAAAAACTCCGCATCAGCCAGACGTCTCCCGCTCAGCCGCCACTCGCGCTTCTTCAGAAGCCCCGTTAGGGCAGTTACATGGTCAATCCCCTCAGACTGATTGCTTGAGAATCTATGTCGCGTGAAACGCACTCGCCTACATGGCTCGTGATATCGGCGACGGTGTTAGGTCTTTGTGTTCTCGCGGTACCTTTGAGTTATTGGTGGGCAAATACCACTCCATTTCGCCCCAACTCGGTCGCCCCGAACGCGGTTTTCCTGTGGGCGCCTTACGTAGGCCTCCCAGCACCGAAGCGCGGTTGGTGGCTTGTCTGTTGGCAGAGTCAGGCGGTCAACCGCTGCAGACTAAGCAACAAGTCAGGCGCTACTGAGTTCGAGGGCGATTTCATTCCATACAATCTATTGGAGCGAATAACCGATCCGAAGCTTATGATCGATGCCAGACGGACCGAGGAGGCGACAAAATTCTTTATCGGAGATGCATTGGTCCCGTTAGTCTACACTCAAAGTGGTGCGATTCTCATTCCAGCAGCAAAACTGAATGATGGGATAGCGGCGATTAAGCGTGACGAGAAGAATCGGTAAACTCGCGGGGCGTATTGCCGGAACGTACGGCTTTGTTGAGATCTCCCCAGAGGTCGCCAGGCGTGAAGTCTGGCAGCACAAGTTGCTGATGCTCCTTGATCGAAAACAATCTGCCTGGAATTCGAAGGATCATCCCGAGCTCAAGGACGGCGCGGCGGCATGGGTCTCGAAAATGCGGCACAGCGAGCAGAGGTTCCGCGAGCTGAACCGCATTTGTACTGCAGCGAAGGAATGATCGTCGTCGGGACACCTCGCCTAATGCACTTCCCCATGCCCGAACTCAAACTCCTCCCGCTACCGTAAACTGGAATCTAATGGCGCGCTACCGCAGTTATCGCGATCTCGACTGGCCCCTGCTAGCCGTCACCCTGATCATCTGCGCCTTGGGCGTCCTCCAAATCTACTCCGCCACCCGTGACACCCATTGGCAGGACGCCTGGTGGAAACAGCTCATCTGGATCGCCATCGCGCTGGGCCTCATGTGGATCGTCACCTCCATCGATTACCACACCCTGCTCAGCCAAATCCCGCTGCTTTACTCGATTTCCATCGGCTCGCTGATAAGCGTTCTCCTTCTCGGCCGCCTGGTTTTCGGCTCCCGCCGCTGGATTAAGATCCTGGGCGTCAATCTTCAGGTCTCGGAATTCGTCAAATTGGTGATAATATTAGTGGTAGCAAGGTACGTTTCGGAGCTGCGAAGCGACGAGATTAAGCCTCGTGACTTATTGAAATTAGGAGTGTTAGTCGGATTCCCGGCTCTTCTCGTGATGTATCAGCCGGATCTGGGTACGGGCCTAACGTACCTACCGATCCTGGCCGCCGGGGTTCTGATAGCCGGAGTGCAATGGCGGTATCTAGCCATCGTCGCGATCGTGGGTGCGCTGACCTTGCCGCTCGGCTGGTATTTCCTCAAGGATTATCAGCGGCAGCGGCTGGTGACTTTTCTCGACCCCTCGGGCGACCCGCGCGGCGCCGGCTATCAGGTGATTCAATCCAAGATTGCGGTGGGAGACGGCGGGGTGTGGGGGCGCGGGGTCACGCGCGGCACGCAAACGCAGCTCCGCTTCCTGCCGGCCACGCATACGGATCTGATTTTCTCCTCGTTTGCCGAGGAGCATGGCTTCGTGGGCGTGGTGGTGGCGCTCGGCCTGTATTTTTTGCTATTGATGCAGATCGTGCAAAACGCCCAAATGGCTCCGGATCGAGCCGGGATGTACGTGTGTATGGGCGTGGCGGCGCTGCTGCTGTTCCATGTGCTGGTGAATGTGGGAATGGTGGTGGGACGCTTGCCGGTGACGGGAATTCCATTGCCGCTCATGAGTTCGGGCGGTTCGAATATGTTTTCGGTATTTATGATGCTGGGGCTGGTCAACAGTGTGCGGCTGCGGCGTCTGGTGAATTGATTTTAGACACGGACTTGGCGCTCCAAAAGCGCTCAGGCGTAAAACGGATTTCGGTATCAAAAGTTTTTTGAACTCGTTCGTGGGGATTGAGACGCGCCACAACTGGCGGATCGCTTGGCCTCCCTGGGAGCGGGTTCTTATGCGAGCGGTTGGAGTAGCTGGAAGCGGGATGTGTGAGGGTTAACTCCATCCCGCCAAGGCGCCCGCGAGCGATCCATCGAAATCCGCCCCTAAAACGCCTCTCTTTTGGACCCGGTCCCGGGCCTGCATAAGGCCGAAGGGCTGTCGAAGGCCCATGAAGGAGTGGACACATGAGTAAGGAACTGGTGATCTCAGCCAACCGGCATGAGACCAAGGTAGCTCTCATTGAAGACGATCAGTTGGTGGAAGTTTACTTCCAGCGGGCCAACGAATATTCGCTGGCAGGCAGCATTCATAAAGGGCGCGTCACGCGCGTCCTGCCCGGAATGCAATCGGCCTTCGTCGATGTAGGCCTCGAACGCGACACGTTTCTCTACGTTTCAGACTTCCTCGAAGAGCACGACGACTTCGACAAGATAACCGGCGACGAGCGCCCCCTGCGCGAGAATCGGGACCGCGATCGTGACCGCGGGCGGGATCGGGGACGCGACCGCGACCGTGGCCCCCGCGAACCGCGCGAGCCCAGGCCCGCGATGCAAGCCGTTCCCGAAGCCGAAGCAGCCGCTGCTCCGGTTGAACCCCCCGCCGCCGAAGCCGCTCCCGCCGGCGCTC
>JALYIB010000479.1 GCA_030775965.1 Acidobacteriota bacterium
ATTACATCGCGGGAGGCGGGCGCGGGGCGGTGGCGCGTTTCTTGGTAATCGCATTCATCGTGTTCGATTTGCATTCGTTCACCAATATTTTTCAAAACAAGATCCAGGTGGCGCGCACCGGCACGGATCAACTGGAGCGCCTGATCAGCATGCGCGGCGCGGCCGATTTCCTGAAGGCGCAGCCGGGGCCGTTTCGAGTGCAGGTGATGGCTGACCCTCCGCTGAACTTGGGGGACGCTTATGGGATCGAGACAATCAATGGCGGCGCGGTCACGCTGGCATCCAATTATATGGACCTGATGAACCAGGGCGGCCCGGGCATCGACTTGCTGAACGTTCGCTATTTCGTGAAGCCGGCGGCGGCGGCGGAGCCAAATCCGGTGTATGCGGATGCGAACTGGAAAATTTATCGGAATCCGGGAGCGCGGGCGCGGGCGTGGATCGACAACGGAAAAGCCAGCGTGGAGGAACATTCAGCCCGCCATATCGCCGTGAAGGTGCAGGCGTCGAGCGCCGGGGTGCTGGTGCTGAGCGAGCTCTTTTATCCCGGATGGGAAGCTCGCGTGAACGGGACGCCGGCGACGGTTCGCGAGGTAGCGGGCGGGCTGCGCGGCATCCCGGTTCTGGCGGGCGAAAGCCAGGTTACCGTGGATTATGCACCCAAGACCGTGAGACTGGGCGGCATTCTCAGCGGCCTTACGTTCGCGCTCACGCTGCTGGCGGGCGCCCTTTGGCTGCGCCGCTAGTTGCAAGTGATTTGCAATTCTGACTTGAAATCGCTGTTCCGTGGAGGCATAATGAATTATCGATGCAAATGCGTTTCAATAAGGCGGCCCCGCCAGGGCCGCGCAACTTGACGTCGCTGAAGAAGGGCGAGTCGGGTATTCTGGACCGCATCGATATGTCCGAGATAGACGCGCAACGTTTGATGGAACTGGGTTTTCTGCCGGGCCATAGCGTCACGCGCGCGCATGCGGCGCCGGGCGGCGATCCGCGGGTGTTTCGCGTGGACGGCTCCGAAGTCGCTTTGCGCCGCGAAACAGCCATACACTTGATTCTGCGCTAGGACACCTAAAATAGGATAGACATGGACGATTGCCACGGTCCCGCTGTAGCGACCTTGCCGCCGCCGGAAACATCCGGCAAGCAGCATATTGTTGCTATTGTAGGGCCGCCGAATTCGGGCAAGTCGACGCTATTTAACCGGCTCACCGGGTTGCGGCAGAAGGTGGCGAACTTCCCTGGCGTGACGGTGGAGCATCGCATGGGGCGCGCGAAACTGGGCCACCTGCGCGAAATTTTCGTGGTGGATCTGCCGGGCGTTTACAGCTTGCAGCCGCGCACCGAAGACGAGCGCGTCACGCACGACGTACTGGCGGGAACCATGAAGGGTTTACCGAAGCCCGACGCGGTGATGCTGATTCTGGATTCGACGAATCTTAGCCGCCATCTTTCGTTAGCGGCGCCGATTCTGAGTTTGGGATTGCCGACGCTGGTGATCCTGAACATGGCCGATGACCTGCACGGGCGCGGCGGTGAAGTGGACGCGCAGGAGTTATCGAAGCAGCTCAATACACCGGTGGTGTTGATCAGCGCGTCCAAGGGCACGGGCGTCGAAAAAGTTTTTGAATTCCTCAACGGCGCGCCCCAGCACCTGCCGCCAAAGCCTCCGCTGTTGCAACTGCCGGTACTGCAAGACGTGCCCAAGGTTCGTGACTGGGCGGCCAATATGAGCCGCCGGACGAACTTTCGCGCGCCCGCTCCGCCGTTGTGGACGCGGCGCCTGGATGGGATTTTTCTACATCCGGTGGCGGGTCCGCTGATCTTCTTGTTGGTGGTGATCGGGGTTTTCCAGACGATCTTTGCCGGGGCGCGGCCGCTGATGGACGCGGTGGCGGCGGCGATCCAGACTTCGGGCAAATGGATCGAGGCGGCGATGCCGGATACGCCGCTGCGCTCTTTAATCGTCGACGGGGTGTGGAGCGGCGTGGGTTCGGTCATCGTATTTCTGCCGCAGATTCTGCTGCTGTTTCTGTTCATCGGCGTGCTGGAGGATTCGGGATACCTGGCGCGCGCGGCGCTGATCGCGGACCGCACCATGGCGCGCATCGGTCTGCAAGGCAAGAGTTTCATTCCGCTGCTGTCGGCTTACGCTTGCGCGGTGCCGGCGATTATGGCGACGCGCACGATCGAGAACAAGCGGGACCGCATCGCCACGATTCTAATTGCGCCGTTCATGACTTGTTCGGCGCGGCTGCCGGTGTATACGCTGGTGATCGCGGCTTTCATTCCTGAAAAACCGCTACTAGGATTGTTCTTCGGCACGCGCGCGGCGGCGCTGCTGGGATTGTACTTGCTGGGCTTTCTGGCGGCTATTGTCACGGCCCGCTTGTTGAAATCGACGGTGCTCAAGAGCACGCGGGCTCCTTTCATTCTGGAAATGCCGCCGTACCGCTGGCCCACTGTGACGTCGCTGGTGTTGCGGTTGATCGATCGTGCGCGGGTATTCCTGCGGCGCGCGGGGACGGTAATTCTGGCGGTGGCGATTGTGCTGTGGGTGCTGGCGCATCTGCCGCTGCATGCGGGCAAGGCTCCGGCAATCGGCGAAAGCATTGCGGGGATGATCGGGCACGCTGTCGAACCGGTGATCCGGCCGCTGGGCTTCAACTGGAAGATCGGCATCGGACTGATCACGTCGCTGGCGGCGCGCGAGGTGATCGTGGGAACGCTGGGGACGATCTATGGGATCGAGGGCACCACGCAATCGATGGGCCTGCAGGCGGCGCTGCGGCACGATCTGACGCCGGGGGGGGCGGCGGCGTTGCTGGTGTTCTTCGCGTTCGCGATGCAGTGCATGTCGACGGTCGCGGTGGTGCGGCGCGAGACGGCGGGGTGGCGCTGGCCCCTCATTCAATTCGCTTACATGACGGTCTTCGCTTACGTCTTTGCGTTTCTGGCGAACTGCATCGTGTCCTTGTGGTTCTAAAAGATTCGGGCTGGTTTTGAGTTGAATCGCGGCGGGGCACTCCCACATCTAAGTCGATTGGTAATATAAATCGTGCATAACGTTATCATTCTCGGATCGGGCTGCGCTGGGAGCACGGCTGCGATCTACACTGGGCGCGCGGGGCTGAACCCGCTGGTCGTCATTGGGCATGAACCGGGCGGGCAGCTTTCGCTGACCACTGAAGTCGAGAACTTTCCGGGATTTCCGGACGGCATTAACGGGCCCGATCTGGTGGCCAATATGCAGAAGCAGGCGGAGCGCTTCGGCGCTGTCTACATGCATGGCAAGGTGCTGGAAGCGGATCTCTCGAAGAGGCCTTTCCGCATTAACATCGATGGCGAGTGGCAGGAAACCAGCACGCTGATCATTGCCACGGGCGCTTCGGCGCGCTGGCTGGGGCTGCCCAACGAGCAGAAGCTGATCGGGCGCGGCGTGAGTTCGTGCGCCACCTGCGACGGCGCGTTTTACAAAGGCGGCAAGATCGTGGTGATCGGCGGCGGCGATTCGGCGATGGAAGAGGCTACTTTCCTCACGCGTTTTGGGGACACCATTACGCTGGTTCATCGCAGCGACGCCTTCCGCGCGTCGAAGATCATGCTCGACCGCGCGCGGGCTAACGACAAGATCAAGTTCTTGACCAATACAGTGGTCGAGGATATTTACGACGTGTCGAAGAACCTGGTCACGGGCGTGAAGCTGCATGACCTGAAGACGGGCCGCGTGTGGGATCAGGCGGCGGACGGATACTTTGTGGCGATCGGGCACATTCCGAATACCCAGCCGTTTGTGGGGCAGATCGATCTGGATCCGGACGGATACATTCTTTCGAAGGGCGGCGCGCGGACCAACATCACCGGCGTGTTTCATGCGGGGGACGTGCAGGACCGCACATACCGGCAGGCGATCACGGCCTCCGGGGCGGGGTGCATGGCGGCGATTGAAGTAGAGCGGTTTTTGGCGGAAGAGGGGCACTGAGCGCAATCGCTATTTTCTGGCCTGCGAAGTTGGTCGAGATTGGCTTCGAAAAACATCCACATTTCGATTGCTAGGGCGCAGCATTGCCGCCTCGGCTGCGTTAGAATTTGTCATGTTCTTAATTCGGAGCCTAAAGCTTTCAAAGCAACCACTGTTTTTTCGCGTGTGTAACGCTGCCTAACAGTTCGAGAAACCGTTCCCCTCCGAGGCGGGAGGACGTTTCTCAATATGCGGCAAGTATAGGGATGAATCCGATCCCCAGTCAAAGTATCGGCCCGTATCACGCTCCGCAAGCGAGGCCGCTAGGTCCCGCGAGATTTCAAGTGATTGGGAGAACAGTCGTATCTTCTTGCGGTCACCAAGGAGATGAGCAAAGACATCTAGCTTGTAGTGCCCTTCGGTGAATCGGAAGTCGTTTCCATCTGTGGGTGCGAGAAAATGATGACTTGTCGCAACGCCGGATTCACCGATAAATAATCCACTGCCTCTCACGAGCTTTTCGTCGCCGTAGACCCAAATGTTGAAGTTCTGATGCGTTTCATTTCGTACGAGCGCGACGTGCATGCTTTCAATGACGCGTCCCTGTTTTGATGTTGAGAATAGGAGCGTCCGGAGATATATTTTCGGCAGTGGAGTTTCCCACGAGGAGCGCCGCGAGTCGGGCCCGAAATAGATAACCGTCGGCTGGGTCATTTTGACTGCGCCCCGGCGGAACAACGTTAGCCAAGCTGTCACCGCCGAAAGAGTGAGGGCCAGACCTGAGATCGTCTCGGAGAAGGCGTCCATAACTCTTAGATCGAGCTGCCGAGCCTTGTGAGTCTCGCACACCTGGCATTAAACATACAGCCGATTTAGCGCGAACGGCGATAACGAATTCTGTCGGTCTCGACAATCCAGAGCGCTTGATCTGGCTGGTTGCTTTCGAGAGCCTTCAAGAGTCTTCGCAAGAGTGCGATGATCGTGATCTTATCTTGTACCTTCGGGCGCAAGACTATGATTCCGGAGTAGTGCTCGGGAGGGTACGTTCGAATGTCTGAGAAGTCGAGATCCAATGTGATTAGAACGCGACGTTCGCTTTGGATGGCGGCGGCAATTACGTCGTCTTCAGCCCCCGCGAGACTTTCTTGCTGAACGGTTTCAGCGTCGAAACCGTGACTTTGAAGAAGCTCGGCAACATCTTTCGGGAGATTTTCGTCGATCTTGAAGATCACGCGCGGATTTCGAGCGGGAGAGCGACTGTGCCTTCGCGAGCAAGCTCAGCTCCGTAAGCCAAGGCCGCGTCCAAGTCCGCACCCGTCAATCCGGGATAGCTGGTAATGATCTCGTCGCGCTTGACACCGGCGGCGAGATTATCGAGGACGACGGACACCATGATCCTCGTGCCTCGGACGCACGGGCGGCCATGGCAAATATTGGGGTTCACGGAAATGCGCTCGCGCCAATCCTGCATAGCTTGATTGTAGCGCCGCAACGGCTAGCCGGCTTTACACACTCCCCTGCGAAGCCCTACAATCGCTAGTTAGAACCTCCCATTCGCGCGATCTGCATGAACATTTCCGTAAAAAGTGAATACGCTTTACTGGCGGTCTTCGACCTCTCGCTGCAGCCGGCGGGGGAGCCGGTGAAGATTGCCGACGTGGCGCGGCGGCAGAAGATTCCGCAGAAGTTTTTGGAGTTGATTCTGGCGAGCCTCAAGCAGGGGGGCTTCGTCGAATCGCGGCGCGGGGCGGAGGGCGGATATCGACTTGCCAAGCCTGCGAATGAGATTACCGTGGGCGAAGTTCTGCGGTTTGTCGAAGACGGCAAGCAGACGAAACGCGACGCGTCGAACCCGTTCCAGCCGATTTGGAAACAGGTGGACGAAGCTGTGGCGGCGATCCTCGATCACACCACGTTAGCGGAGCTGGCGCGGAAGTGGCAGAAATCACAGACGCGCTACGTGGCAAACTGGGACATCTGAACATGATTTTTCCTGACAATTCATTTAGCATCGGGCGGACGCCGCTGATCCGCCTCAACCGCGTGACCGACGGCGCGCAGGCTAGCGTCATCGCCAAGATCGAGGGGCGCAATCCGGCGTATTCAGTGAAGTGCCGCATTGGCGCGGCGATGATCTGGGACGCGGAACGGCGTGGGCTGCTGAAGCCAGGGCGGGAGCTGATCGAGCCCACCAGCGGCAACACTGGTATCGCTCTGGCGTTTGTGGGCGCGGCGCGGGGGTATCCGGTTACACTGCTGATGCCGGAGACAATGTCGCTCGAACGGCGCGCGGTGTTGAAGCTGCTGGGCGCGAAGATTATCCTCACCGACGGCGCGCTGGGGATGGGCGCATCGATCGAGCGCGCGGAGCAGATGGTGGCGGCCGAGCCCAACCGCTGGGTGCTGCTGCAGCAGTTTCAGAATCCAGCGAATCCCGACATTCATTTCAAGACCACGGGTCCGGAAATCTGGGACGACACGCAGGGGCAGGTGGACGCTTTCGTCGCGGGCATCGGCACGGGGGGCACCATCACCGGCGTTTCGCGCTACATCAAGCTCGAAAAGAAGAAAGCGATTTTGTCGGTAGGCGTGGAGCCGCGGGGCAGCGCGGTGATCAGCCAGACGCTGGCGGGCAAGCCGCTGGAGCCGGGTCCGCATGGGATTCAGGGGATCGGCGCGGGGTTCATTCCGGGCACGCTGGATCTGAAAATGGTGGACCGCGTGGAACAGGTCAGCGACGACGAAGCTATCGAAATGGCGCGGCGGCTGGCGAAGGAGGAGGGGATCTTGAGCGGGATCTCCTGCGGGGCGGCGGTGGCGGCGGCGGTGAAGCTGGCGCATGAGCCCGCGATGAAGGGCAAAACGATCGTGGTGATTCTGCCGGATTCGGGCGAACGGTATCTGAGTTCCGCGCTGGTGGACGATCTGGATTAAAAGAAGTAAAGCGGGCGCCTATTGGGTGAAAAGGGGTGAGGGCGCCCGCTGTCGTAACGGGGATTTAATTAACTATAAAACGCGGGCCGGCGGTGGAAGGTTACGGGATTTTAAAAAAAAATAACGCAGAATTCGAATTGCCCTTCGGCATACAGTGTGGACCCTAGCGTTTTCAATCAGCGGCATTAATACAGCAAGTGGGGGCGGCGGCGGTCTGTGAAGTTTTGTAACGGTTCGCGGGTGCGCTCCTCGATGTTGCCGGGGCCGACGCCGGATTTGAGGGCGTCGACGACTTCGCGGCTGCCGATGAGGAAGCGGCAGGCTTCGAAGTTGATTTTGCCGGGGTAGAGACGCTGCAGAGCGTAGGCTACATCGAGGCCGACGCGGACGGAGTTCAACTGCTCGCGATTCACGATGACGAAGCGGACGCCTTCGATGGGCTTACCTTTGAACGGTCCGGAGTCTGGTTGGAACTTCGTGGGGTAAACGCGAACGCCGGGCAGGACCCAGTTATTGAGAAACTGCGCGAGTTCGGGGCCATGAATCCAATCGGCTCCGATTTGCTCGAAGGGTGCATCGGTGCCGCGGCCCACGGAATAGTTGGGCGAGGCTTCTAGCAGGGCCAGTCCAGCGTAGAGTGCGGCGGCGTTGAGGCTGCGCAGGTTGGGAGAGGGATCGACCCAGGTAAGGCCGGTGGAGTCAAACCAGTCGGCGCGCTGCCAGTTTTTCATTTTGACCACATGGAGATCGGCGCCCCATTTCTGTTCGGCGTTGGCCATGGTGGCGAGTTCGCCCAGGGTCAAGCCGTGGCGCACAGGCATGGCGAAGCAGCCGGTGAAGCTGTGCAGGTTGTCGTCGAGCAGGGGGCCTTCGACGTGGAGACCGGTGACGGGGTTGGGGCGGTCGAGCACATAGAAGGGAAGCTTGGTTTTGGCGGCGTCTTCGAGCGCGTAGAGCAGGGTGCAGGAATAGGTGTAGAAGCGCGCGCCGGCGTCCTGGATGTCGAAGACCAAAACGTCGACATCGCGGAGCATGGCGGGCGTGAGGCGATTGCGTCCGTTGTCATAGAGGCTGCGCACAGGGAGTCCGGTGGCGGGGTCTATGTCATCGGGGACGGCGGGGCGGTCTTCGGTGCCGGTGAGTCCGTGCTCGGGGGAAAAGATGGCGGTGAGTTTGACGCCGGCGGCGCGCATGGCGTCGATGTTGCGCTGGCCGGTGCGGTCGAGGCCCGAGTGATTGGTGATCAGGCCGACGCGCTTGCCGGAGAGCGCGGCGAAGTTGGCGGCTTCCAGGACGTCGAGTCCGGTGAGGACGTCATGATTGGGAGCGGTCATGCGGCGGACGCCCGCTGTTTCCAGGGTTTCGTAGGCGGGGGCGGCGCCGGGCAGGCCCACGGCCGCGGCGACGATGGTGGCGATTTTCGAGCGCAGTGGATTTAAATTCTTGCCGCCGTTGGGATGGACCGAATTGGTCATCAGAAGGATGTAGGTTTTGGAGGCGGGATCGATCCACAGGGATGGTCCGGTGAAGCCGGTGTGGCCGTAGGAGCCGAGGGGGAACAGCTCGCCGCGCGGGGCGGAATAGCCGGAATCGATGTCCCAACCAAGGCCGCGCAAGATGGGCTGATCGGGCGGCGAGTTGGGGGAGGTGAACTTGTTCACGGTGAGCGGTGAGAAGAGTTGGCCTCCTCCATCGAGCATCATCTGGGCGTATTTCGCTAGATCACTGGCGGTGGAGAAGACTCCGGCGTGGCCTGCTACGCCGCCCATGTAGCGAGCGGTGGGATCGTGGACAACGCCGCGGAAGGGCGCGCCTGTCGCGGGGTCGATTTCGGTGGGGGCAATGCGCGGGCGCAGGGACGCGGCGGGGAGAAAACCAGTTTCGCGCATTCCGAGCGGCGTAAACACGGCTTCGCGGGCATATTCATCGAGTGTTTTGCCGCTGAGGCGGTGCACGATTTCGCCTAGTAGCTCGAAGTTGATGTCGCTATACACGAAGCGGGTGGCGGGGGGCGCGGTGGGCTTTTCGAGGAGCGCGCGGCGGATGCCGGTGTCATAGCCAGACCAGGGCGGGTCGAGATTCAAGTCTGGCGGGAGGCCGGAAAAGTGGGTCAGCAGATCGCGCACGGTGATGTCGCTGCGGCCGCCTTGGAAATCCGGGAGGTAGACGGTGACGGGATCGTTGATGCGCAGCTTGCCTTGTTCGAATAGCTTCATTAGAGACGGCGTGGTGGCGACTACCTTGGTGAGGGACGCGATGTCGAAGATGGTGTCGGCGGTCATTGGCTC